>NZ_JAAKVF010000014.1:0-127866 GCF_049175515.1 Aeromonas sp. 600479 | reverse complement strand
GTTCGTTGCTGCGGGAGTGGAATTCTACTCAACCGCCTTCTCGAGTCAAGCCTTATTTTCAAAGGCTTTTCGAGGTTATCGACGAGGTTGTTTGCGTTGCCGCTTGCCCTGTCGATGGAGGCGCATTATAGGGAGTGAATTCGTTCTGGCAAGGCTAAATTGCATGTTTTTTTGATAAAACCGCACAACCGTTCAAACAACAAACAAAAAGAAGAAAGTTCGAGCTAAATCACACATTCTGGGGGCAGATGACAGGCAAGCCCCCTCTCAACTCATATAAGCCATTTCGGATTGTTGACGCGCCAGCCAAAGCTCCTCCATCTCCAACAAGGTTTGATAGATTTTTTCCGCCTGCTCTGGTCGGCTGAACAGATAGCCCTGCCCATACAAGTGGATATCGGTCAGAGATCGCAGTACATCCAACTGGGCCTGTGTCTCAATACCTTCACACACCAGACTCTTGCCCAACATGGATCCCATCCGACAAATATTGGCGACCAGTTCGGATGCCTCCATTGAGGTGTCAATGCCCTGTATAAAGGAGCGGTCGATCTTCACTTTGCTAACCGGTAACTTTTGCAGATAACTCAAAGATGAATAACCAGTACCAAAATCGTCCAATGCTAACAGTACCCCCTGCTGATTGAGATCCTGCATCAGTTGCAGCGAGTTCTTTACTTCCCGCATGGTAGTATCTTCGGTGACTTCCAGTACCAGACTGCTGGCAGGCAAATGGTGCTCCATCAATGCTTTTGCTACCAGTTTGAGCAGATTGCGCTGATACATACCCGGCGAGATATTCACGCACATCTGCAGATCGACCATTCCAAGCTGATGCCACTGATAAAGTTGCTCACAAGCAGTGTTAAGCACCCAACTGCCAACTCTCTCAGCGAGCTGAAACTCCTCAGCCACCATGATGACTTCATTCGGAGGAATAAAACCAAGCTCTGGATGACGCCACCTTAGTAAGGCCTCAACAGCTTCACAGCGTCCACTTTCAAGGTTGACGATGGGCTGGTAATAGAGTTCCAGCGCATTATGCTCCAGCGCCATAATCATGTCCGAGGCAAGATGCTTGCGCCGAGCCGTCTCGTTAAGCAGGGAGTTATCGTAAATCACATAGGGGACGTGGGTCTTGCGACTATGAAACAGAGCTTGTTCAGCACGACTCAATAACTCCTGTGTTTTGTCGCTGTCCATCGGATAGAAGGCAATCCCGATCCCCACCTCGAGCCGGAAGGGATAGTTATCATAGACGATATCTTGCTTCAGAGCGTGCAGCAGTCGCGCTACCAACTCCCTGACCTGACGCAGATCACTGCTACCACGCTGAATAATGGCAAATTGATCGCCCCCCAAACGACCACTCCACTCCCCTTCCTCACACAGCAATCTGATCCGTCTGGCCAATTCACTGAGCAAAAAATCGCCCGCATCATAACCAAACTTGCTGTTGATATCTCTGAAGTCGTTGATATCGACCAGAACCAGTCCGAAAGGCACCTCCTGAGTGGCACAGAGCTCCATCCGTTCCAGCAATGCCACCCGATTGGAGAGGCCAGTCAACGGGTCGCGCCTTGCGGCCCTAAAATGACGTCGAGCTTCATATATAAGAAGCGAACTAAGTAGTAAAACCGAGATCACCAACCCCGACACCATCAACAGCAGAGCATTACGTAATTGGCCAAAGTGGCGATCATTCTCTGAGTAGATGTTGATGTTCTTCTGCATAACGGAAGCTAGTGCATATGATAAAGGCTCCTGCAAGGGGGCCAGACGCATCATTACTTGCTGGTAGACAGAGTCACCGCTCTGCAGTTTGGTAATAACAGGCTCTATATCACGAATGTTGTTTTCAATCAGTTGCACCAAGCGCAAGGTTTTCTGCTTGTCTTGCATGCTTTTACGCAACTGACCGCTCAACAGGATAGGGGTTCTGCTCCAGAGAATGTCATAACGCAGCATCAAGTCATTGTGCTCTATTCCACCATAATGGTAGACCTCTACAGCACTGAGGAAGCGCCCCAGTTCAAGCTGCAACTGCATCAGCGCCCAGGAGACATCATAGGTATATTTCTCCATTGCTCTGGTCGCATTCTGGATCTGAACCAGACAATAGAGGGTACTCCCGGTAAATGACAGGATGGATACATACAGAATGACGAGCAGTGGCCACGCCCTGGTCTTTCCTTTCACCCCGTGCTCCCGTGACTCTTTTATCAGTGTTGGATATCTATCAGATCCAGCTGCCAAATCATCATGTCGGTATATTCAGAGCGCTTCAGCTCCGGATATTGATCAAGTGGCAACATAAACCAGAGCGGCCCCTTGTCACGAATCTTCATGGTTACCCCGTCATCTTCCCAAGCAAGGATAGGGTTATACTTGGCAACTTTGTCCCAGTTGATGCGGATCTGAAAACTGTTCAATGCTGTCAGGGTTATGCTCTTGCCATCAGCCCCCACAGCTGCCAGCACGTCTGCCACCTTGGGCCCTCTGTACTTATGAGGTTTATCAACCCAAGGGTTGCTGGTAACTATCTCATATTGCGGCAATGCCTGCAGCGTGGCCAAGTCAAAAAGCACTTTGCCATCGACCTCATCTGCGGCTCTGATATTGCCGCTTACTTTCAAGATCACTGGTCCCTTGAGGGCCTCGGCAGCCAACAGCGGCATGGTAATCAATGCAAACAGCAGAGTTATCCATCTGAGCACCTTCATCTTTCCTCCATACACTTTTCTGCTATCAACAGACTCAGTTTAGTCAGATATAAAAAAACGGCCCGCCAAGGCGAGCCGTTTCTCAAACAGAGCCGGGATGATGATTACATCATGCCCATGCCGCCCATGCCACCCATATCAGGCATGGCCGGAGCATCTTTCTTCGGCAGCTCGGTGACCATGCACTCGGTGGTGATCATCAGACCGGCGATGGAAGAAGCGAACTGCAGTGCAGAACGGGTTACCTTGGTCGGATCCAGGATACCCATGGTCAGCATGTCGCCATACTGCTCGGTGTAAGCGTTGTAACCGAAGTTGCCTTCACCGTTCTTCACTGCGTTGGCAATGACGGAAGCTTCTTCACCGGCGTTGATGACGATTTGACGCAGCGGGGCTTCCATGGCGCGCAGGGCAACCTTGATACCGACGTTCTGGTCTTCGTTGTCACCGCGCAGACCAGCCAGTTTGGCAGCAACGCGAACCAGCGCAACACCACCACCGGCAACCACGCCTTCTTCAACCGCGGCACGGGTAGCATGCAGAGCATCTTCTACGCGAGCTTTCTTCTCTTTCATCTCGACTTCGGTAGCAGCACCGACCTTGATCACGGCAACACCGCCAGCCAGCTTGGCTACGCGCTCTTGCAGCTTCTCACGGTCGTAGTCGGAGGAAGTCTCTTCGATCTGCTGACGGATCTGGGCAACACGGCCTTCGATCACACCGGCATCACCCACGCCATCGATGATGGTGGTGTTCTCTTTGGTGATGACGATGCGCTTGGCACGACCCAGATCTTCCAGAGTCGCTTTTTCCAGCTCCATGCCAACTTCTTCGGAGATGACGGTACCACCGGTCAGTACGGCGATATCCTGCAGCATGGCCTTGCGACGGTCGCCGAAGCCCGGCGCCTTGACGGCAGCCACTTTCACGATGCCACGCATGGTGTTGACCACCAGAGTCGCCAGCGCTTCGCCTTCCACGTCTTCAGCAACAATCAGCAGCGGCTTGCCAGCTTTGGCAACGCCTTCCAGCACCGGCAGCATTTCGCGGATGTTGGAGACTTTCTTGTCAACCAGCAGGATGAACGGGTCGTCCAGTTCAACTGAACCGGTCTCTTGCTTGTTGATGAAGTAGGGGGACAGGTAGCCGCGGTCGAACTGCATACCTTCAACAACTGCCAGCTCATCTTCCAGACCCTGACCATCTTCAACGGTGATGACGCCATCGCGACCCACTTTGTCCATGGCTTCGGCAATCAGCTTGCCCACTTTCTCGTCGGAGTTGGCGGAGATGGTGCCCACCTGAGCGATGGCATTGCTGTCGGCACACGGCTGGGACAGCGCTTGCAGCTCGGCAACAGCAGCCACAACGGCCTTGTCGATACCGCGCTTCAGATCCATCGGGTTCATACCGGCGGCAACGGCTTTCAGACCTTCGTTGACGATAGCCTGAGCAAGAACGGTTGCAGTAGTGGTACCGTCACCGGCGGCATCGTTCGCCTTGGAAGCCACTTCCTTGACCATCTGGGCGCCCATGTTCTGGAACTTGTCTTCCAGCTCGATTTCGCGCGCAACAGAAACACCATCTTTAGTGATGGTCGGGGCGCCGAAGGACTTGTCCAGCACCACGTTGCGGCCTTTCGGGCCCAGAGTCACCTTGACGGCATCAGCCAGGATGTTTACGCCTTCCAGCATCTTGATGCGGGCTTCGTTACCAAACTTAACGTCTTTAGCTGCCATTTTCTTCAATCCTTAAATCAATTCGGGGAAAAGGAGGATGGATTACTCTTCGACAATCGCCAGGATGTCGGTTTCGGAGAGGATCAGGACGTCCTGACCATCCAGCTTCTCGGTCTTAACACCGTAGCCTTCGTTGAAGATAACCTTGTCACCAACCTTCACGGCCAGCGCTTTGACTTCGCCATTATCCAGGATGCGACCAGTCCCCACGGCAAGCACTTCACCACGGGTGGACTTCTGGGCCGCAGTACCAGTCAAGACGATACCGCCGGCAGATTTGGCTTCAGCTTCGATGCGCTTGATGATGACGCGGTCGTGCAGTGGACGAATTTTCATCGATAACTCTCCCAAAATGAGTCTCATTGTTGCTTTGAGGAATGGCCGTTCCAGGCCAAATTAGATATGTCCCTGATGTGGGGCAGAGTTGCTAACCCTTCAAGGGCAAATACAAAAAAAATTTTTTCACGTACTATAAACATCTTCGATGGTTCAGCCATGTCCGCACTCTGGTGCAAGGTCGGTTCAAGCCGCCCGTTTTCGATGCAAGAACCTTCAAAGCCAGCTGTAGAGACGAGCCCTTGACCCGCACCAACCCCATGCTGACAGCCCCTATTCCGGTCGTACTGCGCCAGATGACGGGCCCCATGATCTTCGGCATCATCGCCATTCTGGCCTTCAATCTGGTCGATACCTTTTTTATCGGTATGCTGGGCACCGAAGCACTGGCCGCCATCAGCTTTACCTTTCCCGTCACTTTTGTGGTTACCTCGCTGGCGATGGGATTGGGCGCCGGATTGTCAGCGGTGATCGGTCATACCCTGGGGCAGGGCAAACACGATGAGGCGGCCCATCTCGCCACCGACAGCCTGTTTCTGGCGGTGATCATGGTAGCCCTGCTCTCCGCGGGGGGGGCTCTCACCATCAACCCCCTGTTTACCCTGTTGGGAGCCAGTGCCGAGCTTATCTCCCTCATCCATGACTACATGCTGACCTGGTATCTCACCGTCCCCATGCTGGTGCTGCCCATGGTGGGCAATGCCGCTATCCGGGCGACCGGCGATACCAAAACCCCCAGTCTGGTGATGGCCATAGCCGGGCTGGTCAACGGGGTACTGGATCCTCTGTTGATCTTCGGTATCGGCCCCTTTCCCGAATGGGGGATCCGCGGGGCAGCCATCGCCACCTCTATCTCCTGGTTGATGGCGATGCTGGTCAGCCTCTATATCCTGCGTCATCGGGAGGGCTTGCTGCTGTGGCGCCTCTCGCCGCGGGCCCGGTTGCTGACCCACTGGCGGGCGCTGCTCCATGTCGCCGTCCCCGCCTCTTTTACCAATATGCTCAACCCCCTGGCCAATGCAGTGCTGATGACGATCTTTGCAGGACTGGGTACCGAGGTGGTGGCCGCTTACGGCGCCGCATCGCGGGTCGAGGCGCTGCTGCTGATTGTGATGATGGCCCTCGCCTCCGTACTGGCCCCCTTCATCTCGCAAAACTGTGGCGCCGGCAATCCGGCCCGCGCCAAAGCTGCACTGCAGAGCTGCATGAGTTTTGCGTTGCTTTTCCAGCTCGCCATCTATGGCCTGACCTGGCTACTGGCGCCACTCATCGCTAACCTGTTCAGCGATCATCCGCAGGTCATTCGCCTCATCATTCTCTATCTGCATCTGGTGCCCATCGGTTACGGATTTCAGGGCATGGTGATGCTGCTGGCCTCGGCACTCAATGGCGTGCGGGCATCCAGTATTTCGTTCTTGTTCAACGGATTGCGACTGTTTGGTTTTCTGTTGCCAGGAGCCTGGCTGGGGGCAAAGCTGGGGGGAGAACAGGGGATATATCTGGGGATCTTGCTGGCCAATCTGGCGGCGGGCACCCTCGCATGGTGGTATGCCCGACACCGCTTCGAGGCGTTGTGCCATCAGGGTAAACCCTGATTCAGTCACTCACCTCGGGTTTTCGTTTCGTCGATTACTCTTTACGCTCACTCTTTGCGCTCAAATTCGCCTTCGATGGTGGTGCCGCCCTGCTTGGCGTTCCCCAGATGATCATCGGACGGTGCGTTGCCAAACGGCGATTGAGTACGCTGGAAACCGCCCATCTGCATCCGGAACTGGCTGCTGCCGATCAGCTTGTCAGCCAGTTTGTTGCGCAGCCAGGGTTGCAGCAACAGCACACCGAAAATGTCGGTCACGAAACCCGGGATAATCAGCAGCAGGCCCGCCAACGCCAGCATCATGCCCCCCATCACCTCGCGGCCCGGCATCTCGCCCATCTGCATCTTTTGCTGGGCGCTGAACAGGGTCTTGATCCCTTCACTGCGCACCAGCGAGGAGCCCAATACCGCAGTCAGTATGAGCAAGCCGACAGTCGGCAGCGCCCCGATTACCGAGCCGACCTCGATCATCACGGTGAGCTCCAGCACAACCAGACCCACCAACAACAAAAACAACTTGCCCATATCCACTCCAGCACCGGTAAATTGAGAAAAAGTGGCGCCCATCCAACGATGGTCAGAGGCGATTTTGCCGCCCTGTCATCACCACTTTCTGCCCTGAATAAATGGGGGCCGTCCCCCCTTTTTCAAGTTGGTCAACTGACTCCTACGTCATCAGCAATCTAAAAAACCAGCAAAAAGTCACAAAAATATATAAAAATCATCACGATAAAAACTTCATAACATATGTGTACTTTACTCAAAGTAATTTGAAAATGTCGCAAATTTAGTGATCCACCTCTAATAACCGATACCTCAATTGGAGTAGTATATTGATTAGTTTTTCGGGAGGTCACTCTCCCTACCGCCCCACTCGATGTGTGGTGCTTCAGGATGAGCTGTGCGCAAGGAACTCGCGACCACTCGGTGAGGATTTTTCCATTTATCTGATTTCTGAGGCATTACAATGAGCGACATCAAGAACGTCCGCATTGAAGAAGACCTGCTGGGCACCAAAGAAGTTTCCAATGATCTCTACTACGGTGTGCACACCCTGCGCGCTGTCGAGAACTTCAAGATCAGCTCTCAGAAGATTTCTGACGTTCCGGAATTTGTCCGCGGTATGGTGCTGACCAAGAAAGCTGCTGCACTGGCAAACGGCGAGCTCGGTACCATCCGTCCTGAAATTGCTGACAAGATCGTAGAAGCCTGCGACCTGATGCTGAACACAGGCAAATGCTTCGACCAGTTCCCGGTCGACGTTTACCAGGGAGGTGCCGGCACCTCCGTCAACATGAACACTAACGAAGTACTGGCCAACATCGCCTTGGAAATCATGGGTCTGGAGAAAGGCCGTTACGACGTCATCAACCCGAACGACCACGTCAACAAGTGCCAGTCCACCAACGATGCTTACCCGACCGGTTTCCGCGTTGCTGTGGTCAACAGCACTGACGTGACTCTGCATGCTCTGGAAGCACTGATCGCCGCTTTTGATGCCAAAGCAGAAGAATTCAAGAAGATCCTGAAGATGGGCCGTACCCAACTGCAAGATGCGGTTCCGATGACCCTGGGTCAGGAGTTCCACGCATTCGCCGTGACCCTGCGTGAAGAGATCAAGTCCATCAAGCGTTGCCAGGAGCTGCTGCTGGAAGTGAACCTGGGCGCGACCGCCATCGGTACCGGTCTGAACACTCCGCCCGAGTACTCTGCACTGGCCATCAAGCGTCTGGCCGAGATCACCGGTCGTGCCTATGTACCGGCAGAAGATCTGATCGAAGCGACCTCAGACTGTGGCGCCTACGTCATGCTGCACGGCGCCATCAAGCGTCTGGCCATGAAGCTGTCCAAGATCTGTAATGACCTGCGTCTGCTCTCCTCCGGCCCGCGCACCGCACTGAAAGAGATCAACCTGCCGGAAATGCAGGCGGGCTCCTCCATCATGCCGGCCAAGGTCAACCCGGTTATCCCGGAAGTGGTCAACCAATCCTGCTTCAAGGTATTCGGTAACGACATCACCATCACCTTCGCCGCCGAAGCCGGTCAGCTGCAGCTGAACGTCATGGAGCCGGTGATTGGTCAGGCGATGTTCGAATCACTGAGCCTGATGGAAAAAGCCTGTATTTCCCTGCGCGAGAAGTGCGTGGAAGGTATCACCGCCAACCCGGAAATCTGCATGAATCACGTGCTGAACTCCATCGGTATCGTGACCTACCTGAACCCCTTCATCGGCCACCACGAAGGGGATATCGTCGGCAAGATCTGTGCCCAGACCGGCAAGAACGTCCGCGAAGTCGTTCTTGAGCGCGGCCTGCTGAGCGCCGAGCAGCTGGACGAAATTCTCTCCATCGAGAACCTGATGAACCCGCAATACAAAGCCAAGCGTTTCACCCGCGAAGCTGCCGTATAAGCGAGTGTGGGCCGGGATCTTCCCGGCCCATAAAGTCAGTTCCCGATTGGTCTTTATCCCCAGCCCGATCGGGAATTGGCTTTTTGCCAAATAAAAACCAAAAACTAAAAAATGGAGTTATCGCTATGATTGGAATCGAGTTACTTGTCGTGCTCGCCGCTATCTATCTGGGGGCCCGGATAGGCAGCATCGGCATCGGCTTTGCCGGTGGTCTGGGGGTACTGGTATTGACGTGGGGTCTGGGCATGCCCATCCCGAGCGATCAACTGGTCAGCTACATCCCCTGGGATGTGATCATGATCATCGCGTCCGTCATCTGTGCCATCGCCTGTATGCAACTGGCTGGCGGGATGGACTATCTGGTCTTCCTGGCAGAAAAAGCGCTGCGCAAGAACCCCAAATACATCACCTTCGCCGCCCCGGTGGTCACCTATCTGATGACCATGCTGGCCGGTACCGGTCATACCGCCTTCTCCACCCTGCCGGTGATCGCGGAAGTGGCCAAAGAGCAGGGGATCCGTCCGTCCCGTCCGCTCTCCATCGCGGTTGTCGCCTCCCAGATCGCCATCACAGCTTCCCCGATCTCTGCCGCTGTGGTTGCCTTCTCCGGCATGCTCGAGCCGTTTGGTGTTGATTATCTGACCCTGCTGGCCATCTGCATCCCCTCTACCTTCCTGGCCTGTATCCTGGGCGCCTTCATTGCCAACATGATGGGCAAGCCGCTGGAGCAGGACGAAGTCTATCTGGAGCGTAAAGCCAAGGGGCTGATCAAACTGCGTGGTACTACCAAGCTCGAGATCAAACCGTACGCCAAGCTGTCGGTCTGGATCTTCATCGCCGCCATCGTTGCTGTCATGGCTTATGCCACTGCCATCTCCGGTAAAGTGGGCCTGATCACCAACCCGCCGATCCCCCGTGACGGCGCCATCATGGGCATCATGCTGGCCGCGGCCACCATCATGACCCTGGTGTGCAAACTGGACGCCACCCAGGTCACCAACATGCCGACCTTCAAGTCCGGTATGTCCGCCTGTATCTGCGTACTGGGTGTGGCCTGGCTGGGTAACGTCTTCGTTAAAGGCAACATGGACACCATCCAGCTGATCGCTGGCGACCTGCTGAACCAGTACTCCTGGCTGCTGGCTGTGGTGCTGTTCTTCGCTGCCATGCTGCTCTATTCACAAGGCGCCACCACCAAAGCGTTGATGCCTGCCGCACTGGCACTGGGTGTCAGCCCGCTGACTGCGATTGCCTCTTTCGCAGCCGTGAGCGCCCTGTTCGTACTGCCGACCTACCCGACTCTGCTGGCCGCGGTAGAGATGGACGACACCGGCTCCACCCGTATCGGTAAGGCGGTCTTCAACCATCCCTTCTTCGTACCGGGCACCGCCACCATCGCCATCGCCGTGGCACTGGGCTTCTTCTTCGGCGGCATCCTGCTGTAATCCATCGCCTGCCGATCACCAAACAAAAATCCCCGCCAGTTGGCGGGGATTTTTTATCTCTTTACTCTGTGCTTGGCTGTCTGCCAGCACGAGAGCTGACCTCTTATCCGGATGGCTCAACCACGGCGACAGCAGACACCACAACAACGTGCCAACGGCGCTATAACCGCCGCTGCCGAATTGCAGGAGCAGTAGACCACATGGTACTCACCACCACGCCAGAAGGCGGGATCCGTCGGATCAGACCGGATCCAGGGTATCCAGCGGCCAGCGCGGCACGGCTTTGACCGCCAACGGCTCAAACACGCCCGCTTTCAGGCGCTGCATACCGGCGTAAGCGATCATGGCGCCGTTATCAGTGCAATATTCAGTGCGCGGATAGAACACCTCGCCCTTGAGGCTCTCCATCAGCTCGGCCAGCTGGGCACGCAGATGACGGTTGGCACTGACGCCGCCAGCAACCACCAGGCGCGTGAGGCCGGTCTCTTTCAAGGCGCGACGGCACTTGATGGCCAGGGTATCGACCACAGCATCTTCAAACGCACGGGCGATATCGGCGCGGGTCTGCTCATCGTCACCGTTGGCGGCGATAGTGTTGGCGGTGAAGGTCTTCAGGCCGGAGAAGCTCATGTCGAGCCCGGGACGATCTGTCATCGGACGAGGGAAGTGGAAGCGCCCGGTAGTGCCCTTCTCGGCCAGACGGGAGAGCAGCGGACCACCTGGATAGTCCAGCCCCATCAGCTTGGCGGTCTTGTCGAACGCTTCGCCAGCAGCATCATCGATGGATTCCCCCAACAGCTGATAGCTGCCGATGCCGTCAACCCGCACCAACATGGAGTGACCACCGGAGACCAGCAGCGCCACGAAGGGAAACTCGGGGGCTTTCTCTTCCAGCATGGGGGCCAGCAGGTGCCCTTCCATATGATGGACGGCGATAGCCGGCTTGTTCCACGCCATCGCCAGCGAGCGGCCAATGGTCGCCCCCACCAGAATGGCGCCAACCAGACCCGGCCCCGCGGTATACGCGATGCCATCGATGTCATCTTTGCCCAGTCCCGCCTCTTGCAATGCGGCCTGGATCAACGGGATCGTCTTGCGAACATGATCCCGGCTGGCGAGTTCGGGGACGACGCCACCGTAGTCCGCATGCAGCTTGACCTGGCTGTATAACTGATGGGAAAGGATCCCTTTTTGATCGTCGAAGATCGCGATCCCGGTTTCGTCACAGGATGTCTCTATGCCCAATACACGCATTGCTAAAAAATTTCACTGCTAAAATGAGACGGCTATGGTAACCTTCGCGGGTTTTTTAAACCAGAGCGATCTCTGCGGGTTTACTTTCATTCCCTGTCCAGAGTATAATTTCGCACCATTTTAAGACATGCTGATCGATTGAAGGTCAGCTAACAATTTATCACTGAGGTGAAAGGCACATGCCAGTAATCAAAGTCCGTGAAAATGAGCCGTTTGACGTTGCTCTGCGTCGTTTCAAGCGTTCTTGCGAAAAAGCCGGTATCCTGTCCGAAGTTCGTAGCCGTGAGTTCTACGAGAAGCCGACTACCATTCGTAAGCGCGCCAAAGCGTCTGCTGTCAAGCGTCACGCCAAGAAGCTGTCTCGCGAAAACGCACGTCGTATCCGCCTGTACTAATCGGGAGATATTGCCGTGTCTCTGAAGGATCAACTCAAGGATCAGCAAAAGCTCGCTATGCTTGCCAAAGATAAGGCACGTCTGGGAGCGATCCGCTTGTTGATGGCAGAAATCAAGCAACGTGAAGTCGATACCCGTATCGAGCTGAATGATGAGGATATCCTCGCTGTCGTGACCAAAATGGTCAAACAGCGCCGCGATTCCATCAGCCAATTTGAAGCTGCCGGTCGCCAGGATCTCGCCGACAAAGAGTCCGCCGAGATCGTTGTGTTGCAGGAATTCCTGCCGCAACAGCTGACCGCAGATGAAATTGCCGCCCTGATCGAGCAAGCCATCACTGAAAGTGGTGCTGCCATCATGGCTGATATGGGCAAGGTCATGGCTGTCTTGAAGCCGAAAATTCAGGGGCGTGCCGATGTCGGCGCCGTCAGTGCTCAGGTGAAAACCCGCTTGGCGTAACAGGCAACTCTCTTGTTTGGTCGAAGAAGCCGTGCTTCCCTTGGAATGCGCGGCTTTTTTATTTTCTCCGCAATGAAACAGGACGGTTATGGCAGGCAGGATCCCCCAATCCTTTATCGACGATCTGCTCGTACGCACAGACATAGTCGAGCTGATCGACTCGCGAGTGCGGCTGAAAAAAGCCGGTAAGAATTACCAGGCTTGCTGCCCTTTTCATAACGAAAAAAGCCCCTCTTTTACGGTCAGCCAGGAGAAGCAGTTCTACCACTGTTTCGGTTGTGGCGCCCACGGCAATGCCATCGGCTTTGTCATGGAGTACGACGGTCTCGAATTTCCCGATGCCATCGAAGAGCTCGCCAGCATGCAAGGCATGCAGGTACCTCGCGAGCAGAGCATCGGCGGCTCGGCCAATAGCCAGCCCGCCGTCAGCAAGGATCTGTTCGAGCTGATGCACCAGATCGCCCGCTTCTACGAGAGCAATCTCAAGAGCGCTCCCCATGCGGTGGAGTACCTCAAAGGGCGCGGCCTGACCGGTGAAGTGGTCAAGCGCTTTAACATCGGTTATGCCCCAAGTGACTGGGATCAGGTACGCCGCCGCTTCGGCGCCAGCCGGGATCACGAACAGCTGCTTATCTCGGGCGGCATGCTGATCACCCGTGACAATGGCCCGGGCAGCTATGACCGTTTCCGCGATCGCATCATGTTCCCGATCCGCGACAAGCGTGGCCGGGTCATCGGTTTCGGTGGCCGGGTGCTGGGTGATGGCACCCCCAAGTACCTGAACTCGCCGGAGACCCCCATCTTCCATAAAGGGAGGGAGCTGTTCGGTCTCTACGAGGTGAAGCAGGCACACAAGGATCCACGCCGGATCCTGGTGGTGGAAGGCTACATGGATGTGGTGGCACTCGGTCAGTACGACATCGACTATGCGGTGGCGGCGCTGGGTACTGCAACGACCAGCGACCATATCCACACCCTGTTTCGCACCACCGCCGAGGTGGTCTGCTGCTACGACGGTGACAACGCCGGTCGTGAAGCGGCCTGGCGGGCGCTGGATAATGCCCTCCCCCATCTGCAGGATGGCCGCGAGCTGAAGTTCGTGTTCCTGCCCGATGGCGAGGATCCCGACTCGTTGGTACGGCAGATCGGCAAGGAGGGATTTGAAGCCCTGCTCGATGAAGCTCAACCGTTCGCCGACTTCATGTTCGAGCGTCTCAGCCGGGATGCCGCCCTCTCCGGTGAGGCAGGCAAGTTCGAAGTGGCCAACAAGGCCGCCGAGCTTATTCGTCGCGTACCGGAAGGGTTTACCCGCGAAGGGTTGATCACCCGTCTATCCAGCATGATGCGCTGGGGTGAGAACAAGCAGCGTATCACCGAGCTGTTTGCCCGCAATAGTCAGCCCAAAACCGAGGTCAACAAACCCAAGGCTGCCAAGCTAACGCCACTGCGGCGTGCGCTGGCGCTGATGGTGCAATATCCGGCAGTGACGGCCGAGCTTCCCCCCATGCCTGAGTTAGCTGGACTGCGCGTGCAGGGCATCAAGTTCCTGCTACAACTGCACCAGCAGATCCTGGCACAGCCCGGTATCACTACTGGTATCCTGCTGGAACACTGGCGTGGCACCAAGGAGGGGGACATTCTCGCCCAGCTGGCAATGCACGACCTGTTCGAGGAGATCAAACTCGATCAGGAACCCGATATTCTCGGGGAGTTGCAGGATACCTTTGTTGGCTTCATCAATATGTTTCTTAAACAGCGGATCGAAGAATTACAGACCAAAGTGGCTCAGGAAGGACTAAGCTCCGAAGAAACCCAAGAGCTGGTAATGCTGCTCAGAGAGGTGCAAATTGAGAAAAGAAATGAGAGTGGGGCTTGATATTTGAGTGATTAGTCCCAATATGGATAGCGTTGCCCGAATCGACGGGATGAAAAGCAAAAAATTTATAACCGCCTGGCGCAGACAATACTGCGGGCAGGGGTTTCTCATGACCGACGCCGCAACCAGACATAGCATGTCTGGCGGTTTTCTATTAGAATTGGCTATTTGCGCAGCAGCGCACTGTACGCGCAACCTAGCAGCACCAACCGGATGAGTTCTATGGAGCAAACCCCGCAGTCTCAGCTTAAACTCCTCGTTGCCAAAGGTAAAGAACAGGGCTACCTGACCTATGCCGAGGTGAACGATCACCTCCCGCAAGATATTGTCGATTCAGACCAGATCGAAGACATCATTCAGATGATCAACGATATGGGCATTCAAGTGGTTGAAAACGCTCCGGATGCCGATGACTTGATCATGGCTGAAGGGGGTACCGCCGATGAGGACGCTGCCGAAGCAGCGGCCCAGGCTCTGGCATCTGTTGAATCCGAGATTGGTCGCACGACCGATCCCGTCCGCATGTACATGCGAGAAATGGGTACCGTCGAACTGCTGACCCGTGAAGGCGAAATCGACATCGCCAAGCGGATCGAAGACGGTATCAACCAGGTACAAAGCTCCGTAGCCGAGTATCCTGAAGCAATTACTTACCTGCTCGAACAGTACGACAAGTACGAAGCCGAACAGCTGCGTCTCTCTGACATCATCTCTGGCTTTATTGACCCGAACGAAACTGAAGATATGGCGCCTACCGCCACGCATATCGGTTCCGAACTGGGCGAAGACGATCTGGCCGATGAAGATGAAGAAGACGAAGAAGACGAAGACGAAGATGGCGACAGCTCTGACGACGACGGTGATGGTGGTCCGGATCCGGAAGTCGCTCGCGAGAAGTTTGGCGAACTGCGTGCCCAGTATGAAGTGACTCGCCTCTCCATTCAGAAGAATGGTCGCGCACACGAAGATACCCAGGCCGCCATCGCCCAGCTGGCCGATGTATTCCGTCAATTCCGCCTGATGCCCAAGCAGTTCGATCGCCTGGTCAACAACATGCGTGAAATGATGGAGCGCGTCCGCGTGCAGGAACGCATCATCATGAAGCTCTGCGTTGAGCAGGCCAAGATGCCGAAGAAAACCTTCGTCGCGGCCTTCACCAACAACGAGTGTGAAACTGCCTGGTTTGAATACCAGAAGCAGGCTGGCAAAGCTTGGTCTCCCCGTCTGGTTGAAATGGACGAGGATATCCAGCGCGCCATCGGCAAGCTGCAGCAGATTGAAGAAGAGACCGGCCTGTCGATTGCCCAGATCAAGGATATCAACCGTCGCATGAGCATCGGTGAGGCCAAAGCCCGCCGAGCGAAGAAAGAGATGGTTGAGGCCAACTTGCGTCTGGTTATCTCTATCGCCAAGAAGTACACCAACCGCGGTCTGCAGTTCCTGGATCTGATCCAGGAGGGCAACATCGGTCTGATGAAGGCGGTAGACAAGTTTGAATACCGTCGTGGCTACAAGTTCTCGACCTATGCAACTTGGTGGATCCGTCAGGCCATTACCCGCTCCATCGCGGATCAGGCCCGTACCATCCGTATCCCGGTACACATGATCGAGACCATCAACAAGCTCAACCGTATCTCCCGTCAGATGCTGCAGGAGATGGGGCGCGAACCGAACCCGGAAGAGCTGGCCATGCGCATGGGCATGCCGGAAGACAAGATCCGCAAGGTACTGAAGATCGCCAAAGAGCCGATCTCCATGGAGACGCCCATCGGTGATGATGAAGATTCCCACTTGGGCGACTTTATCGAAGATACCACCCTGGCTCTGCCAGCGGATGCGGCGACCAGCGAAAGCCTGCGCAACGCCACCCGCGAAGTGCTGGCTGGCCTGACCGCCCGTGAAGCCAAGGTACTGCGGATGCGTTTCGGTATCGACATGAACACTGACCACACCCTCGAGGAAGTGGGCAAGCAGTTCGACGTAACCCGTGAGCGTATTCGTCAGATCGAAGCCAAGGCACTGCGCAAACTGCGCCACCCGAGTCGCTCGGAAGTGCTGCGCAGCTTCCTGGACGAATAGTCCTGACCCTGTGTCAAAGTGATCTGCCAAAGCCCCGCCATGCGGGGCTTTGTTTTGTCTGGCATTTACCCTTGCAACCCTCTTTGCGCCCTCAATCAAGCTGGACAATTAGTCGCCAAGTGGTTGATATGCCTATAGACTGCCCTTTCCTCTTCCCCTATAATCCACGCCGCTAAACGCACAATTTGGCCCCTTAGCTCAGTTGGTCAGAGCAGTCGACTCATAATCGATTGGTCGTGGGTTCAAGTCCCCCAGGGGCCACCAAATTGAAAAAGGCCGCTCATGATGAGTGGCCTTTTTGCATCTGCGGATCGAGCAATGTCCCGTGATAAGCTCGAGGAGGCCATAGAAAAGACCCGCCATGGGCGGGTCTGGGCAGGGTCTGGATCAGGCGCCTCACTAAGAAACAAGTAGCCTAATGCTGAGCCTCAGGTTTGCTCGTTGCTGCCGCTCTGGATGGATGAGCGACTCCCGATGGCAGGCAGCATCCGGGTAACCAGATTGCTGCGCTGGCGCCAGGAGGTGAAGACGATGGCCAGCAGATGCAGACCAATCAGTCCCTGCAGCGCCACCACGCACCACTCATGCCACTCGTCAGCCCCCAGTTCAAATCCCGTCTCGGTATTCTGAAACCAGCCGCTGCCTGCTGTCGCCAGCACGACCAGCCAGAGCGCCCACACAGCCAGCTTGCCGCTGCCGTGATGACCCGGTGCCGGAGGCTGCCGCTCACGCATCTCGCGCGCTTGCTGGCGAAAATCCTCACCGCTGGGGATTAAGGCACTAAGGCGAGCGTAGCCACGGGCGAAAGTGAGCCCCCAGAGCAGACGCAAGGAGACCAGCCCAATGGCGCCGTAACCCAGCCACTCGTGCCACTCCTCCCCCGCTTCGTTAACCCAGAGGTTGCCGATACAGATCGCCGCCACACCCCAATGGGTCAGGCGAACCACAGCATCCCAGCGAAAGGGATCACCCTTTTTGCTTGGCATACTTGTGATACTCCTTCTTCAGGTCGTTGACCTTGGCCAGGTGCTCGCGCGCCTTGGCTTCGTCACCGGCCTTGAGCGCAGCCAGGCTGGCATCCAGCTCGGTCTGTACCTCATTCATGCCTTCGAGGAACTTCTCCTTCTTGGCGGCAGGCATGTTCTTCTGCTTGGCCACATCCAGCTGGGCCTTCATCTCGTTGATGTGCTTCTCCATGGTAGCCGGATCATCAGCCTTGACCGCCTGCTTGTAGTTGAAGCCAATCTTCTTCATCGGCTGTTCCAGATCGCCAGCCATGGCAGGCAACGCGATCAGACCGAACATCAGAGGCAGCAGCAGGGGGCGAACAGTTTTCAACATGGGATTTCCTTATATAACAACATGCTCAAATTATTAGGGTCACCTATGAATCCAAACAGGAATTCATCACCAGCATAATGCCATGACTCATGGTGAAGCGTTTGTGAAAAATGATGTTTTTTGTGGCAAATGGTGACAAGAGTGCCTCGCTTGTTAACCACAGCAACATGAATGCATCGACAATCAGGCACTTTTCGGCATAAAAAACCCCGCCATTGGCGGGGCTTGTCACTGCGGGTATCGGCTATCAGCCTGCCTGCTGTTCACGCTCGATGGCGCGCCAGCCGATGTCATTGCGATAGAAGACACCGTCCCACTGGATACGGGCAGCCAGCTGATAGGCACGCTGCTGCGCTTCAGCCACTGTATGGCCCAGCGCAGTCGCGCACAGCACGCGGCCACCGGCGGTCACTACGGTATCGCCCTCAAGGCGGGTACCCGCGTGGAATACCTTCTCGCCGCTCGCCTCTTCCACCGGCAGACCGCTAATGGCCTTGCCCTGCTGGTAGTCGCCGGGATAACCGCCAGCAGCCAGCACCACACCAATGGCTACGCGGGGGTCATAATTCGCTTCCACCTGATCCAGCTTGCCGGCACAGGCGGCCAGACAGAGCTCCACAAGATCGGAGCGCATCCGCAGCATGATGGGCTGGGTCTCGGGATCACCAAAGCGGCAGTTGAACTCGATCACCTTGGGATTGCCTGCACCGTCGATCATCAGGCCAGCGTAGAGGAAACCGGTGTAGACGTTGCCCTCAGCCGCCATACCGCGCACGGTCGGCATAATCACCTGCTCCATCACCTTGCGGTGCACTTCATCAGTCACCACAGGCGCCGGCGAATAGGCGCCCATCCCGCCAGTATTGAGGCCGGTATCGCCATCCCCCACCCGCTTGTGATCCTGACTGGTGGCCATCGGCAGCACATGCTCGCCATCGACCATGACGATGAAGCTCGCCTCTTCCCCTTCCAGAAACTCCTCGATCACCACCCGGGCACCGGCGTCGCCAAAGGCATTGCCGGAGAGCATATCGCGCACGGCCTCTTCGGCCTCGGTCAGGGTCATCGCCACGATAACCCCCTTACCTGCGGCCAGACCATCGGCCTTGATGACGATGGGCGCTCCCTTCTCGCGCAGATAGGCCAGCGCGGGCTCCACCTCGGTGAAGTTCTGGTACTCGGCAGTCGGGATGGCGTGACGGGCCAGGAAATCCTTGGCAAAGGCCTTGGAGCCCTCCAGCTGAGCAGAAGCCGCGGTCGGACCGAAGATGGCCAGCCCCTCGGCACGGAAGGCATCGACCACCCCTTTCACCAGCGGCGCTTCCGGGCCAACGATGGTCAGACCGATGCGCTGCTCCTTGGCAAACGCCAGCAGAGCTGGAATATCGGTAGCTGCGATAGCCACGTTCTCGATACTCCCTTCGTGCGCGGTGCCAGCATTGCCGGGGGCGACGAAGACCCGGGTCACCAGAGGGGATTGCTTGGCCTTCCAGGCCAGGGCGTGTTCGCGGCCACCATTGCCAATGATCAGTACTTTCATCGTATCGCTCGCTTCTATGTGGGTCACAGGCTTCCGCCAGAGGGAAGCCGGTCGCAATAGTCAGTGGAAAAGAGACAACAAAAGGGCCGCCCATGGCGGCCCTGATCCATCAGTGACGGAAGTGGCGCATGTTGGTGAAGACCATGCACATACCGTGTTCGTTGGCGGCGTCGATCACCTCCTGATCGCGCATCGAGCCACCCGGCTGGATCACGCAAGAGATACCGGCCTGCGCGGCAGCATCAATACCGTCGCGGAACGGGAAGAAGGCATCGGAGGCCATCACGGAGCCCGCCACGGTCAACCCTTCATCAGCCGCCTTGATACCGGCGATTTTAGCGGAGTAGACGCGGCTCATCTGGCCGGCGCCGACACCGATGGTCTGGCCATCTTTGGCGTAGACAATGGCGTTGGATTTGACGAACTTGGCAACTTTCCAGCAGAACAACAAATCTTGCAGCTCGGCCTCAGTCGGCTGGCGCTTGCTGACCACGGTCAGGTCACCCAGCGTCACCATGCCGAGGTCCCGCTCCTGCACCAGCAAACCGCCGTTGACGCGCTTGAGGTCAAACCCTTGCGCCGGGGCCGTCCACTGACCGCATTCGAGCAGACGCACGTTCTGCTTGGCGGCGACCGCGTCGCGGGCCTCCTGGCTGACGGTTGGGGCAATGATCACCTCAACAAACTGACGCTCGACGATGGCCTTGGCGGTGGCGCCATCCAGCTCACGGTTGAAGGCTATGATGCCGCCGAAAGCAGAGGTGGGGTCGGTCTGGTAAGCGCGATCGTAGGCACTCAGCAGGTCGTTACCGATGGCCACGCCACACGGGTTGGCATGCTTGACGATAACGCAGGCCGGCTCGTCGAACTCCTTCACGCACTCCAGCGCCGCGTCAGTGTCGGCGATGTTGTTGTAGGAGAGCGCCTTGCCCTGCAACTGGGTCGCGCTGGAGACAGAACCCGGCGCGGCATGCTCTTCGGCGTAGAAAGCGGCAGCCTGATGGCTGTTTTCGCCGTAGCGCATGTCCTGCTTCTTGATGAACTGGCTGTTGAAGGTGCGCGGGAAGCGGGACTCCTCATCACCCTCCTTGTTGTCGCCATAAGAGGGCACCATGGTGCCGAAGTAGTTAGCGATCATACCGTCGTAGGCAGCGGTGTGCTCGAAGGCTTTGATCGCCAGATCGAAACGGGTCGCCAGTTTCAGACTGTTGCCGTTGGCATCCATTTCGCGAATAACCCGATCATAGTCGGCAGCTTTGACGACGATAGCGACATCTTTATGGTTTTTGGCGGCAGAACGCACCATGGTCGGGCCGCCGATGTCGATGTTCTCGACCGCATCGGCCAGGGTGCAGCCCGCTTTGGCCACGGTGGCAGCAAACGGGTAGAGGTTGACGACAACCATGTCGATGGGGGAGATAGCGTGCTGGGCCATGATGGCGTCATCCTGATCCCGACGGCCGAGGATGCCGCCATGAACCTTGGGATGCAGGGTCTTGACCCGGCCATCCATCATTTCAGGGAAACCCGTGTAGTCGGAGACCTCGGTCACCGGCAGACCCGCCTCGCCAAGCAGCTTGGCGGTACCGCCCGTGGAGAGCAGGGCAACACCACGCTCGTTGAGTGCCTTGGCAAATTCCAGAATGCCAGTTTTGTCAGACACACTCAGCAGTGCACGGCGAATGGGTCGAGCTTGTTCCATCACACTATCGTCCTCAACATAACGGGGACCGTTCCATGGGAGGCGAGGCTCAACACAGAGAGTCCCCAAATAAATGGAAGTGGGGGATTTCGCAAACCACTCTCGCCCCGACATCCGGCAAAAGCGTTTTAGGAAATGCCCGCTTGGTGCGGCGCTCTGTTATGGGCGCGTATTCTACACAAAAAATGTGACCTGTGGTGGATTTTTTGAAACAGCAAAGCCTTATTTGGCGCGGCGTTAAACGTTTTCCAATTGATTTTCTCGAAACGTTTGCACTTTCAGTGTTTTATGGGAAAAAGGGTCGCCAGGAGATGTTTATCTGCCCCTTTTATGCCCTTGGCTGGCAATCCATGGGCAAAGGGGTGATAGTGGATTCCGGTTTTTGTGGCGGCATACATTCAAGGGGAGAGAGAGCATGTATCGGATCGGTGAACTGGCCAAGGCGTGCGGGGTCAAGGCAGATACCCTGCGTTTTTACGAGAAGAACGGGCTTATCTCACCGGGGATCCGCAACGAATCCGGCTACCGCCTCTACAGTGAACAGGACAAGCGGCGGCTGGAGTTCATCATTCGCGCCAAGTCGGTGGGCTTCTCCCTTGCAGATATCGGCGAGCTGCTCGACCTCGATACCAACAAGGCCAAAGTCACCTGTCAGGAGGTGAAAGCAGTGGCCGACACCAAGCTGGCCCAGGTGGAGCAGAAGATCATCGAACTGACCCGCTTTCGCGACAACCTGCGAGAGCTCTCCAATATCTGCTGCGGCGGGCCGCGCTCGGCGGAGCACTGCGCCATCCTCGAGACGCTGGAATCTGGCGCCCCGGCCCATCACGAGCATCACAGCCACGACCAGCATGACCCGGTTCACGGCTGACATGGTATGCCTGACTGAGCGTGCCTGGCTCAGTGTGACTGACTCGGCACGCCCGATGCATTGCTCCGGCGGCGATTTGGTGACAAAATCGCCGCGTTTTTAACCGGTGCCAGTGCATCCGGTTGCCGGGCGCTAGCCTGAACAGGCGCTCGCAGCGAAAACCGCCATCCAGACACAAGCATCAACACACCAAGAGAAAAGAAGAGGAGCCATCATGGCCAAAATTCGGGTCGACCAACCCGCCCTCCCCCGTGAGGAAGATGCGCAAGGGGACCACTATGCCCATCAGCGCGGCGAGATAAAGGATAACCATCTGCATGCCCTGCTCTCCGATCCCCTGTTTCGCAGCCGGGTCGAGCGCAACAAGAAGGGCAAGGGGAGTTACCAGCGCAAAGCCAAATTCGGCAAGCGGTGGGAGCCCGGCCAACAGCAGATGATCCGCGTCTGCTGCTGAGCGGGTTTCTACCGACCATAAACAATCAGGGCGCCATTGGCGCCCTGATTGTTATCTCAAAACACGGTTCGCCAAAACTGGCTCACGACCTGTCGCGAGAAGCTGTCAGCAAGGTGAAGAGCAGCGCAGGAACCGGAGCGTATAGAGATACGTGAGGCTTCCGAGCAGTACATGAACCTTGATCTCGGCCTCGCAGCCAGATCGTGAACCCGTTTTCACTCATCCATAAACAGTTCGAGCAACACGTTGAGATAACGGTGGCCGAGAGAAGTGAGCTGCCAGCTATCCCCCAAATCCTCGATCAGCTCCTTGCTTTGGGCGATGGCGAGCACCGTCTCCACCCGCTCCAGCGGCAAGCCGGTATAGGCCTCGAACTCCGCCTTGGGGGCCGGTTCAAACAGGCGGAAGCGGTTCATAAAGTATTCGAGCGGCAGATCGTCTGCCGTCACCTGCCACTGCTCGTCCAGATAGGGGCGACTCTTGTCCAGATACCCTTTCGGATGCTTCGCCTTGGCGGTGCGCAGGATCTGCTGATTCACGAGATCGGTCACCTTGCCGTGAGCACCACAGCCAATCCCCAGATAGTCGCCGAAACGCCAGTAGTTGAGGTTGTGATGGCACTGGTAGCCCTCTTTGGCATAAGCCGAGATCTCGTACTGGCGATAACCGCTGGCGGTGAGCATGGCGTGGCCCTGCTCGTAGATGTCCCATAGGGTGTCATCTTCCGGCAGTTTGGGCGGCTTGGAGGCAAACGCCGTGTTCGGCTCTATGGTGAGCTGATACCAGGAGAGGTGCGGCGGGGCGCAGTCGATCGCCTGCTGCAGGTCATAAAGGGCGTCATCCAGACTCTGATCCGGCAGACCGTGCATCAGATCCAGATTGAAGGTGGGCAACTTGATGGCATGGGCCAGTGCCGCCGCCTTGCGCGCCTCTTCCGGGCCGTGAATGCGGCCGAGGCGGCTCAGCTTCTCCTGCTGGAAGCTCTGCACACCGATGGAGATGCGGTTGATGCCGGCGCGCTGGAAACCGGCAAACTTGTCCGCCTCTACCGTGCCCGGATTGGCCTCCATGGTGATCTCGCAATCTGCGGCGAGCGGAATACGGGCCCGCACCCCGTCCAGCAAGGCTTGCATCGCCTCCACCGTCAACAGGCTGGGGGTGCCGCCACCGATAAAGATCGAGGAGAGCGGCCGCCCCTGTGCCCACTTCAGATCCTGATCCAGATCCTCCAGCAGGGCGGCGACATATTCGAGGTGAGGCAACTCCCCCTTCTGGGCATGGGAGTTGAAGTCACAGTAAGGGCACTTCTGGACGCACCAGGGCACATGAATATAGAGAGAGAGCGGCGGCAGTTGCAGCATGGGGCTTCCAATAAAACGGGGGCTCAAGGCCCCCATTGTAGATGACTATGTGTGATTGACCGTG
This sequence comes from Aeromonas sp. 600479, assembly GCF_049175515.1. Taxonomy (NCBI): domain Bacteria; kingdom Pseudomonadati; phylum Pseudomonadota; class Gammaproteobacteria; order Aeromonadales; family Aeromonadaceae; genus Aeromonas; species Aeromonas sp. 600479. The sequence continues at coordinate 104,223 of NZ_JAAKVF010000014.1, read as the reverse complement.
TGTAACCGACAAGGTGGCGAAGTGACTCAATGCGCCGCAGCCAGCGCCGCTTTGAGCTTGGCCAGCGCCTGACCGCGATGGCTCAGCTGGTTTTTCAGCTCGGCAGGCATCTGGGCGGCGGTGCAGTCGTGATCCGGCACGAAGAAGACGGGGTCATAGCCGAAACCGTGCTGACCGCGCGGCTCATCGATGATCATCCCTTCCCAGCTCGCCTGACAGATGATGGGGGTGGGATCGTCGGCGTGGCGCATATAGACCAGCACACACCAGAAGCGGGCGCTCTTCAGGTACTCGGGGGCACCTTGCAGCTCGCCGAGCAGCTTCTCTATGTTGGCCTTGTCACCGGCACCCACACCGGCAAAGCGGGCGGAGTAAACGCCGGGGCGCCCTTGCAGCAGATCCACTTCCAGTCCGGAGTCATCGGCCACGGCGGGCAGACCGGTAATGCGGGCGGCGTGGCGGGCCTTGATGATGGCATTCTCGACGAAGGTGGTACCGGTCTCATCGGCATCGGAGACCGCAAACTCGCTCTGTGGGATCACCTGGATCTTCATATCGGCCAGCATGGCGGCCAATTCCTTCACCTTTTTCTGGTTACCTGTTGCCAGGACAAGCTTGTTCATCGAGCACCTCCGCAAAAATAATCTGCGCATTCTATGCGGCGCAAGCGTTTAGTAAAAGCGTCAATTACACCCGCTGTGATGGGGTTACGGGGGATTTGCCGCCATCGAATAACCAGCTTTTTAATACATGTTTCCATAATGGAATAACCAAAGTGATTAAATACCATTTCTATTCATTACTGTGAGTCAGTAGACTCGCGCCCCAATTCATTAACCTGGCTGACTAAAGAGGTGACAGATGCCATTGATACTTTTGCTCGTACTACTGGTGCTGTTCAGTCCGCTGGCTATCGACATCTACCTGCCCGCCATTCCGCAGATGGCCGAGCAGCTGGGCGCCGAAGTAACACTGATGCAGGGCACCATCACCTGGTTCCTGTTCAGCATGGGGCTGGGGCAACTGCTTGTTGGCCCGCTGGCCGATCGCTACGGTCGCAAGCCCATCGCGCTGGGCGGCGTGCTGCTCTATGGCCTGAGCGCGCTGGGGGCCGGTTTTGCCGCGAGCCTCGGCGAATTGATGCTGGCCCGGGTGCTGCAGGGCTTCGGCGCCTGCGCTACTTCGGTCGCCGCCTTCTCGGTAGTGCGTGACAGCTATGGCCCGAAAAAGAGCGGCCAGATGATCTCCTATCTCAATGGCGCCATCTGCTTTATTCCTGCGCTGGCGCCCCTGCTCGGTGGCTGGCTCACCGCCAAGGCGGGCTGGTCTGCCAACTTCTGGTTTATGGCCGGTTATGCGCTTATCGTCGGCAGCTGGCTGATGTGGCGGATGCCGGAGACCCGCCCGGAGGAGACCCGCAGCGAAGGAGCCCTCATCAGCTGGTCCCGCTACAGCCCGGTGCTGCGCTCCCCCAGCTTCCTGTTCAACGCGGCGCTGTGCATGCTGGCGATGGCTGTGATCCTCGCCTATGTCACCGCCGCGCCGGTACAACTGATGGTGAAACTGGGGCTCGATATGAGCGGCTTTAGCTACTGGTTTACCGCCAACGCCGCGCTCAACATTCTGGCCTGCTTCATGGCACCACGCTTTATCGCCAAGGTGGGGCCAAGACGCACTCTGCGCATCGGCCTGCTGGTGTTGATGCTCTCGGCCATCACCCTGACTCTGGCCATGCACATCGAACATCCGCTGGCGATGATGGGGCCGGTATTCCTCTCCAGCATCGGCTTTGCCATGATTCTGGGCTCGGCAGCCGGGATGGCGCTGGCACCGTTCGGCCACTGCGCCGGTACCGCCGCTGCCCTGCTCGGCCTGTTCCAGATGAGCGGATCCGGCGCGTTGGTTGGCCTGACCGGCGCCCTGATGCACGACCCGCTGAGCCAGCTGGCGCTGCATATGTGGCTGCTGCTGCCGCCCTTGGTGATGCTGATGACCCGACGCGGTCGCCGCTTGTGTTTGCAATAAATCCTGTGCTCTGATGGGCACACTCAGGGGGCCATCGGCCCCCTTCTCGTTTGTATCGCCTTTACAACGAATGGCCATCCGGCAGAGAGCCTGCGATGGCACCCCCACTCACTCGATGTCAGCGGAGAACTCCCGATGAGCCACACTCTCAACGCAGCCCTGGTGGGCTATGGCTTTGCAGGCAAGACCTTTCACGCCCCCTTCCTCTCCACCACGCCGGGCTTGTCCCTGAGTTGGGTGGTGAGTCGCGATGCCGCCAAGGTGCAGGCCGATCTGCCCGACTGCCGGGTCGGTTCACTGGAGGAGGTGCTAAGCGATGAGACCGTCGATCTGGTGGTGATCGCCACCCCCAACGACACCCATGCCCCCCTCGCCCGCCAGGCGCTACTGGCAGGCAAACATGTGGTGATCGACAAGCCCTTTGCACTGGATCTGGCCGAGGCGCAAGCACTGGTCGAACTGGCCGAAAAGCAGCAGCGACTGCTCAGCATCTTCCACAACCGCCGTTGGGACGGGGATTTCCTTACCGTGCGCCGTCTGCTGGTAGAAGGGAGTCTGGGGCAGATAGCCCAGTTCGAATCCCACTTCGATCGCTATCGCCCCGAAGTGCGCCAGCGCTGGCGCGAAGCGGGTGGCCCGGGTTCCGGCCTCTGGTTCGATCTCGGCCCCCATGTACTGGATCAGGCGCTACAGCTGTTCGGCCAACCGGACTGGCTGCAAGCAGACCTTGCCGGGCAGCGCCCCGGCGCACTGGCGGACGACTACTTCCATGTGGTGCTGGGTTACGGTGCTCTGCGGGTCATTCTGCATGGCAGCTGTCTGGTCTCGGCCACCATGCCGCGTTTCATCGTTCACGGCAGCCAGGGTTCGTTCGTGAAATTCGGTATGGATGTGCAGGAAGATCAGCTCAAGCAGGGCTTGCGGCCCCCGGCGGCGGATTGGGGCATGGATAGCGAACCCGGTCAGCTCAGCCGCATTGTCGATGGTCAGTTACAGCAGCAGAGCGTGGTGGGTGAGGCGGGGGATTATGGCGCCTACTATCGCGGTGTCTGCGCCGCCATCAAGGGCGAAGGGAGCAACCCGGTGCCAGCAAGTGAAGCGCTGGCGGTGATGGCGCTGCTGGATCTGGCCCGCCAGAGCCACCTTGAGGGAAAACGGCTGCCCTGTCAGAAGCTGTCTGACTAAGGTGTGGGCCATCGGCCGCGCTTGAGCAACCTTGACCTTGTTAAACCGCCACAAGATGGCAGCAAAGCGGTGTTTTATTGTGCAATCAGCACTATTTAACGGCATCTTGTATTGATATCAGTCGTTGCAGTGGAGCTTTTTATCAACGGCACGAAAAAATGTCATTGTGATATCCGTTTTCATCGGTAACTAATGGGGCTATATTGCGCCCGCCTGCTGCCTCCCGGCTTCTTGTTTCAATACCGGGCAACGGTGGGCGCTGTGATGGTTGCACAGACCATCTCTCCATATTTATTTGAGGGAATGCACATGAACAAAGTACTGGTAGCCGGTATCCTGGGTCTGATGTTGACTGCTTGCGGTCAGAAAGAAGAAAAAGCTGCCGCTCCTGCTGCTCCGGCCGCCGAAGTTGCTGCCACTGTAGAAAAAGCCGCTAGCGAAGCCACCTCTACCGTAGAAAAGGCCACCTCCGAAGCGACTGCAACCGTAGAAAAAGCTGCTACCGAAGCGGCTACCAAGGTTGAAGCTGCAGTGAGCGATGCCAAGGCCAACTAAGCCTGCACCTCATTCGAAGACGGGTCCGAAGGCAACTTCGGGCCCGTTTTTTTATCTGTCGTTCAGGAGGCCGGATTAATCAGCGAGGTGAGGATGTGATCCTCCCAGCGGCCATTGATCATCAGATATGCCCGCGCGAATCCCTCCCGCTCGAAACCGAGCCGCTCCAGCAAGGCGCCACTGCGCTGATTGGCAGGCATATAGCAAGCCATGATGCGATGCAGATCGTGCTCGCGAAACAGGTAGTCAATGGCGGCTGACAGCACCTCTCTCATCACCCCCTGCCCCTGATGCTGCTGGTCGATGGCATAGCCCAGATGACACGCCTTGAAGACCCCCATCAGGATATTGCTGAAGTTGCAGGTGGCGATCACCCGCTCGCCAGCCGGATCGAGGGCCACCAGATTGACGCCAGTGCCGTTGAAGAACTGGCTGTAGCTGTCCTGCAGCCGGGCATGCCAGTAAGAGAGTGTGTAAAAGTGCTCGTCCCGCAGCGGCTCCCAGGGGGCGAGATGGGCGCGGTTGCGCCGGTAGAAGTCGAGCATCATGGGTGCCTGATCCGGCGACAGTATGGTCAGGTGGGTACGAGCCGTCTTGATATGTGGCAGCGTCATCAGGACTCCCTCTGTCTTAGCCACTCATCGCGCAGCAGGCTGTAGTGGGCGTGGTCCACAATCCGGTTGCCCAGCCGCTCTGCGCGCCGGGTCACCCCCTCCAGCTGCATCCCGAGCCGCTCACAAACAGCCCTGCTGGGCTCGTTATCGGTGGCGGCGCTGATCTCCACCTTCTCCATCCCCATCTCCTCGAAGGCGTGGTGGATCAGGGCCTGACAGGCCCGGGTGATGATGCCGTTACCCTGCCAGCGCTCCGCCAGCCAGTAACCGATGACCACCTTGCCAAGGTCATGATCGATGCTGTTGTAACCTATGACCCCCACCACCTCCCCCTGATACTCGATGGCAGTGGTGAGCCCCTCACCCCGGGCGAACTTCTCGATGGCACTGCGAATGAAGAGGGCGCTGTCGACGGGGCGCTGGATCAGTGGCGGCCAGGGTAGCCACTGGGAGAGGTACTCCCGGTTGTCATTGCAGAGGGCAAACAGTTCGCTCGCCATATCGGGCTGCAAGAAGAGCAGCGCAAGCTCGTCGTCCAACTGCCATGAAAACATGGGATTCTCCTTTCAAATCAGTGCTCAAATCGCGAACCAGCACCCAATGTAGCCAATCGCCACTGGCCGCGCCAGCCACTTTTACGCCTCCCCTCCGGCAGGTCTCGCAGAGGGTGACAGCGTGCGTTCTCTCCTCCCTCAAAAGAGGAGGGTGGGTGTCTGAAACCGGATAATGCTCTCCACATGGCGCCGATGAATGCCCCAAAACGGCACTTTGGCAGATCCTGCTACCCCTTTGTGCTGCGCTGTCACTTTTGACAGGGGGCACTTTCCCCCACCGGCACTAGCTTCAAAACGCCCGACCTTCGGTCGGTTTATCAACCTCATCGATTTAAGGAAAGAAGAGATGAATAAAATTTATCTGGCCGTTGCGCTGGCCTGCTGGGGAAGCGCCGCACTGGCGGCGCAAGAGGTAGAGATCAACGTAACGGCAAACGGCATCCGGGCCATGACAGGCCTCAGTGCCGCGAGTGGTACCTTGCAGCTGGAAGATGGCGAGTTTCGTCAGGTACGGGTGGTCAAGCTGCCCAACGGCCAGCAGCGGATCCGCTACGAGCAGGTCTGGAACGGCATCCCGGTAATGGGTCAGGTGGTGGTGGCTGACAAGAGCCTGAACGGCCAGCTGCAACAGGCCAGTGGACGCATGCTGCGCCAGATCGATCAGGATGTGGCAAGCCCGGCCGCCACCCTCTCGCCACAGGATGCCGCCAGCAAGGCCAAGGCGGGCAGCAAGGGGAGCAACGAGCAGGTCAAACTCTACGTGATGCAGGATGAGAACGGGCTGGCCCGGCTGGTTTATCAGGTCTCCTTCATCGCCGAAGGTGACAAGCCAAGCCGCCCCTTCGTCATACTTGATGCCCAGAGCGGTGAGGAGCTCAAACGCTGGGAGGGGATCAACCACAAGGACGCCACCGGCCCGGGGGGCAACATCAAGACCGGCAAATATTTCTACGGCACCGATTTTGGCCCACTCATCGTCGATGACAACTGCCGGATGACCAGCCCCAACGTCGATACCATCAACCTCAACCACGCCACCTCTGGCGGTGCCATCCACCAGTTCACCTGCCCGGAGAACCGGGTCAAGGAGATCAACGGCGCTTACTCGCCCCTCAACGACGCCCACTACTTCGGCAACGTGGTGTTCGACATGTACCGCAACTGGTACAACACGGCGCCCCTCACCTTCAAACTGAAGATGCGGGTTCACTACAGCAAGAATTACGAGAACGCCTTCTGGGATGGCAGCCAGATGACCTTCGGTGACGGCGCCACCACCTTCCACCCGCTGGTGAGCCTTGATGTGGCGGCCCACGAGGTGAGCCACGGCTTCACCGAGCAGAACTCGGGGCTGATCTATTCAGGACAATCCGGCGGTATCAACGAGGCCTTTTCCGATATGGCGGGTGAAGCGGCCGAGTTCTACATGAAGGGGAGCAACGACTGGCTGGTTGGCGCCCAGATCTTCAAGGGCAACGGCTCCCTGCGCTACTTCGAGGATCCGACCCGGGATGGCAGATCCATCGGCCATGCGGCGGATTATCAGGAGGGGATGGATGTACACCACAGCTCAGGGGTCTATAACCGCGCCTTCTACCTGCTCGCAACCAGCAGTGGCTGGAACACCCGCAAGGCATTTGAAGTCTTCTTGCTGGCCAACCGCCTCTACTGGGGTGCCAACACCAACTACCAGCAAGGGGCCTGCGGCGTCAGCCGGGCAACCGCCGATCTGGGTTACAGTCAGGCGGATGTGGCACGGGCCTTCCAGACCGTCGGGGTCGATGCCAGCTGCGGCAGCACGCCGCCACCGAGCGACAACGTGCTACGAAACGGCGTGCCGGTGAGCAACCTCGCCGCCAGCAAGGGTGGCAAGCTCAACTACACCCTGAACGTGCCGGCGGGCACCAGGTCGCTGCAGATCAGCAGCAGCGGCGGCACCGGAGATGCCGACCTCTACGTCCGCTTTGGCAGCGCCCCCACCAGCAGCAGTTACGACTGCCGCCCCTACAAGGGGGGCAATAACGAAAGCTGCTCGTTCACCAATCCCAAGGCGGGCACCTGGCATGTGCAGCTGTCAGGGTTTTCCGCGTTCAGTGGCGTGACCCTCAAGGCCAGCTACTGATCCACCCGGTGCGGGCCTTGTCCCGCATCGCTCTACTCATTGCGCCACCGTTTCGCCAGCGTGCGGGCGGTGGCCAACACGGTTTCCCGGGCCGGATTGGGCCGCTTGCCACCGCGCCACGCCATCATCACATCCCAATGCTCTTGCGGCAGATTGCGCACATCTAGCCTGACCAGCCGCCCCACCTCCAGATCCCGCTTGATGGCCAGTTCCGGCATCAGGGTGATGAACCCGTGTTCCAGCGCCAGATCCCGCGCCGCACTGGCGGGCTGCACCGCATGCAGGGGGCTGGCGGCCCGCCGCAGCCGCCGCAACTGCTGGATAAAGACGTCACACCCCGGCCCCCACACCTGAGGTGCCAGCCGCTGGTCGGCAATATCCTCCAGCGTGAGGCCGTGACAACCGGCCAGCGGATGCAATGGCGAGGCGATAGCGATAATGGGGGAGCAACAGAGCAGCTCCATCTGCAGGCCCGCAACCGGCGGGCGCTTGAGCACAAAGCCGATATCGGCCTCGCCGGTCAGCAGCGACTGCATGATCTCGCCGGAGTGATCCGTGGTGCAGCGGATCTCAAACGGCTCGTCCACCAGCTCCATCAATAGCGAGCCAAACACCACCGAAGTGAGGGATGGCAGGCTGGAGAGACGGATACAAGGCAGCGCAGGCGCCCCCTGCAGTGCCAACCGTCCTTCACTCAGAGTGGCCAGCGCCGAGCGGGCGGCAGGGAGAAACTCCTCGCAGGCGCGGGTCGGCGTCACCCCACGCCGATGGCGCTGAAACAGCGGCGCCCCGAGGCTCTCCTCCAGCTGGGCAATCCGCTGGCTCACCAGCGGCTGTGACCAGCCACGAATGGCCGCCGCCTGACTAAAACTGCCCAGCTCGGCCACATCCAGCAGCAATTGCAGATCGTCCAGATCCATAGACATAAATAATCCTGATATGAAATATAGGTAGTTGTCGTCTACCACTATATCTAAACCCTCTCCAGAATGAAGGTATCTGTGAATGAGAGGGCGTTATGGTCGATAGGGCGAGGTTTTGGGGACGCTGGTTTCTGGCGCTGGATACCACACTGGTGATCCTGGGTTTCTTTGTGGTGATGCCGATGATCAGCCTGCGCTTCGTCGACCAGCTCGGCTGGGCCGCCGGTCTGGTGGGGCTGGCCCTCGGCCTGCGCCAGCTGACCCAGCAGGGTCTGGGGATCTTCGGCGGCTCACTCGCTGACCGCTTTGGCGCCCGCCCGCTCATCGTCACCGGCATGCTGTTGCGCGCCGTCGGCTTTGCCACCCTGGCCTGGGCCGACAGCGGCGCCATGCTGATTTTCTCCTGCTTCCTCTCTGGACTGGGCGGTTGCCTGTTCGACCCGCCACGGGCGGCACTGGTGATCAAATTTACCCGTCCCCATGAGCGGGGCCGCTTTATCTCCCTGCTGATGATGCTGGAGAGCGCGGGAGCCGTCACCGGTGCCCTGCTCGGCAGCTGGCTGCTGCGCTTTGACTTCACCTACGTCTGCCTGCTGGGCGCCGGACTCTTCACCCTGGCGGCTCTATGCAACTGGACCCTGCTGCCCGCCTACCGCCTCTCGGTCAAAGCGACTCCGATGCGGGAAGGATTGGAGCAGGTGCTGGCGGATCGCGCCTTCTGCCGACTGGTGCTGATCTTAAGCGGCTACTACATGCTGTGGGTACAGGTGATGCTGATTTTCCCCATTCTGGTCAAGCAGCTCTCCGGCACCACCACGGCGGTAGGCTGGATGTACAGCCTGGAAACGGCGCTGTCACTGGCGCTGCTCTACCCCATCGCCCGCTTCAGCGAACAGCGTTATCGCCTCGAGAATCGCCTGCTGGCAGGCATTCTGATGATGACGGTGGGGATAGGTCTGGTCGCTTTCGTCAGCACCCTCTCCGGCCTCTTTGTGCTGCTGGCATGCTTCTATCTCGGGATAATCATCAGTGAACCGGCCCGGGAGACCCTGATGACCCGGCTTGCCAACCCCACAGCCCGCGGCAGCTACATGGGCTTCAGCCGCCTCGGGCTGGCGCTGGGAGGCATGACCGGCTATGTAGGCGGCGGCTCCCTCTATGACTTCTCGCTGCAACAGGGACAACCGGCCCTCCCCTGGCTGGTGCTGGGCACCATAGGCGTCGTCACCATGCTGCTGCTCGCCCGCTGCTTCTCCCGCCGCCCGGAGCTGGCCATCAGAGCCGCCGCCTGACGACCCCCCTGCGGCAGCCCAATCAACGGAGCTGCCGCTCACCCCATATTCTGCAAGTCATCACAGCAAAAGGTTGCGAATTACAACTTTTAAGCTATTTTAGTTGTCATACACAACTAAACAGGAAATCCCGATATGGATCCCCGTCCCCTGCGCGCCCTGTCGCGCGATCTGGTTCGCGAACTCGGCATGCTCTCCCAGCAGTGCGGCAACCTGGCCCTCACACCCATCGAGGCTCACCTGCTGATCGAGCTGGAGAATGCCCCGGCCACCAACCAGCAGCTGGCAGAAAAGCTGCACATTGACAAATCCAACGCCAGCCGTCCGCTGGCCCGCCTCGCCGAGCGGGAGCTTATCAGCTGGCACCCGCACCCATCCGACGGGCGCAGCAAGGAGGCCCGCCTCACTGCCGAGGGGCAGGCGATGTTGCTGACGCTGCATCGGGAGATGGACGGGGCGATGGAAGAGATGCTGGCGCAGCTGAGCCAATCCGAGCGCGAACAGCTGTGGAGCGGCATGCTGCTCTACCGCAGCGCCCTCTCCCGCGCTCGCCGCCAGCAGGGCTACCATATTCGCCCTATCACAGAAGCAGACAACCCTCACATCGCGACCGTTATCCGCACCGTCTCGGCTGAATATGGGCTCACCGCCGACAAGGGATATGGCGTCTCGGATCCCAATCTCGACACCCTCTCCCAGAGCTATCAGGGGGAAAAGAGCCGCTATTGGGTTATCGAAGGGCCGGACGGTTCCATCCTCGGCGGTGGCGGTATCGCACCATTGGCGGGAGAAGAGGGAGTCTGCGAGCTGCAGAAGATGTACTTTATGCCCGCCCTGCGCGGACTGGGTCTTGGCAAGCGGCTGGTGTTGCAGGCACTGGACGAGGCGCGTGCGCTTGGTTATCAGCGCTGCTATCTGGAAACGACCGAGGTCTTGCGCGAAGCCACCAGCCTCTATGAATCACTGGGCTTTGAACACCTGCCCGGCCCCCTTGGCTGCACCGGCCACGGGGATTGCGAGATCTGCATGGTGTTAGACCTGGCGCTCTAAAGTGATAGCGGCAAGCAGGAGTCTTCCCTGCTTGCCGCTTCGTTTACTGCGGCAGCGCCACTACCCGGAATCGCTCCAGCACCAGCGTGGCGTGCTCATCAAATTCGCCCCCTTCCGCCTTCATCTCGCGCTCGAAGAATGCCTTGTGCGCCTCGCGCCACCAAGCCAGAGAGCCATCTCCCTCCCCCTCCTCGGCGGCAAACGCAGCATCAATCTCATCGAATCGGCACAAGGTGACCGAGACTATTTCAACCAGCGCCTTGGGCTGACCACTCCAGTCGGTTACCACCAGTAGGTCCCCCTGTTCCGGCATCCGCTCGCCCTTCTCCAGATACCAGTAAGCGAGGCTACAGGTCGCTCGCTTGCGCCCTGCTGCCACCAGCTCGGCACAAAGATTGGCATTGTGTTCATCAGCACAAAAGTAGTCAGCAGACACATGGCGTACTCGTGCTTCAACGGGTAGGGATAACAGATAACGCTCAACCAGAGCCGAGCAGGCGGGATTCATCGATTCAGCCATCATCTCTCCTTGATAGATAAAAAATCCCGCCATCTGGCGGGATTCGGTAAGCAGTATCAATGCTCGCGAGTCTGGCGGAACTCCACGTCCGGGTGGCGCTCCTGGGCCAGGCGCAGGTTGACCATGGTCGGCGCGATATAGGTGAGGTTGTCACCGCCATCGAGGGCCAGGTTGACCTCGTTCTTGCGCTTGAACTCCTCGAACTTCTTGACGTCGGTCCCTTCCACCCAGCGGGCGGTGGAGACGTTGACCGCCTCGTAGATGGCCTCGACGTTGTACTCGCTCTTGAGGCGCGAAACCACCACGTCAAACTGCAGCACACCGACCGCACCAACGATGAGATCGTTGCTGATCAGCGGACGGAACACCTGTACCGCCCCCTCTTCGGAGAGCTGGACCAGCCCCTTGAGCAACTGCTTCTGCTTGAGCGGATCGCGCAGGCGGATGCGGCGGAACAGTTCCGGTGCAAAGTTCGGGATACCGGTGAACTTGAGATCTTCACCCTGGGTGAAGGTGTCGCCGATCTGGATAGTACCGTGGTTGTGCAGACCGATGATGTCGCCGGCGAAGGCGTCTTCCGCCTGCTCCCGGTCACCGGCCATGAAGGTCACGGCGTCGGAGATGTTCACATCCTTGCCGATACGCACGTGGCGCATCTTCATGCCCTTGCTGTAAGTGCCTGATACGATACGCATAAAGGCGATGCGGTCGCGGTGCTTCGGATCCATGTTTGCCTGGATCTTGAACACGAAGCCGGAGAACTTCTCCTCGGTCGCTACCACTTCGCGGCTCTCGGCCTTGCGCGGCATGGGTGCCGGCGCCCAGTCGGTCAGGCCATCCAGCATGTGATCGACACCGAAGTTACCCAGCGCAGTACCGAAGAAGACCGGGGTCATCTCGCCAGCGATAAAGGCATCGTGATCGAACTCGGGAGAGGCGCCCTGCACCAGCTCCAGCTCGTCGCGCAGTTGCTGGGCCAGATCTTCGCCGACGGCGGCATCCAGCTCCGGGTTGTTCAGCCCCTTGACCACCCGCTTCTCCTGGATGGTGTGGCCCTGACCGCTCTGATACAGATAGGTCTCATCCTTGTAGAGGTGATAGACCCCCTTGAAGGACTTGCCACAACCGATCGGCCAGGTGATGGGGGCACACATGATCTTCAGCTCGCGCTCCACCTCGTCCATCACTTCCATCGGATCGCGCACTTCGCGGTCCAGCTTGTTCATGAAGGTGAGGATGGGGGTATCACGCAGACGGGTGACTTCCATCAGCTTGCGGGTCCGGTCTTCAACACCCTTGGCGGCATCGATGACCATCAGGCAGCAGTCGACCGCGGTCAGGGTACGGTAGGTATCTTCGGAGAAGTCCTCGTGACCCGGGGTGTCAAGCAGGTTGACCAGACAGTCGGCATAGGGGAACTGCATCACCGAGGTGGTGATGGAGATACCACGCTGCTTCTCCATCTCCATCCAGTCGGATTTGGCGTGCTGGCCCGAGCCACGGCCCTTGACGGTACCGGCGCGCTGAATGGCCTGTCCGAACAGCAGGACTTTCTCGGTGATGGTGGTTTTACCCGCATCCGGGTGCGAAATGATCGCAAAAGTGCGTCTCTTGGAGACTTCACTCAGAAATTCAGCTGACATAATTCAACGTTCTTCTATTGAGCGGTGGCATCAGCCACCGTGGGAATAAATCCGGAATGCCGCTCACGGCACATGTATACGCAACGAAAGCCACGCCAGCTGGCGTGTTGCCAACCTGGTGGAGAGAGGGAGGAGGGTTGCGTTACATGGGTCTTCTCGCCTGAGTCAAAGCAAAATTGCGCGGCATTATACCCGTACGGGTGAAAAATACCCAGTCCGTCAGTTGTCTGTTTCCACCCGGTTGCGCCCAGCCCCCTTGGCGCGGTAGAGAGCAGCATCTGCACGACGGATCAACGCGGCCAGATCCTGATCATCATCGCGCAGGCAAGCACACCCGATGCTGATGGTCACCGGATGAGACAAACCGGGCAACGCCCGTTGACCGATCCTGGAGCAGATCCGTTCCGCCACACGAGACGCCTCCTCCAGCCCCGTCTCCGGCAGCAGCGCCAAAAACTCCTCTCCGCCGGTGCGGCCCAACAGATCCTGCTGCCGCAACTCTCTTGCCACCATTCGGGATACCCACTGCAGTACCCGGTCTCCCTGATGATGCCCCAGCAAATCGTTGATCCGCTTGAAGTGGTCGATATCAAAAAGCAACAGTGAAAAGGGCATTTGCTGTCTGCGGGCCAGCTCAAAATGTTCACGACCATCCACCAGCACCCGACGCCGGTTATCGATACCGGTCAGCTCATCGGTAAAGGCCAACCGATGCATTCGCCGATTGCGCTCAAGCAACCATCTCATCGTCAGCAAAACCACGCCCCCGCAGAGCACCATCACCACCAGCAACCAAAAGCGACGCTCCTTGATCCGCGCCAGCTCCTGCTGTTGCAACTGCTGCTCGACCCGCAACCGCTTGTTCTCCTCCGCCTGGCGGGTCAGTTCAAACTGGCCGCGCACCCAGGCGGTACTCTGCTCTCGTTGCATCTGGTCGAGACGCTGTTCCTGTGCCAGATGCTCTCGGAGCGCCGCCAATGCCGCCGGATAGTCCCCTTGCAACTCGAATGCACCACTTCGGACGGCATAGAGGTCCATCAAGTAACGAGTGTGCCCCTCAGCTTCCAGGATCGGTTCAATCTTCTCCAGCGCGCTCAGGGCCGGGGCAGGCTCCCGTATTTTCACCTGTAATTTAGCCATCACCAGCTCGAGATGGGCGTAGAGGATAGGGTCTACGTCAGGAGTGAGCACGCCAGCAGCCTGCACCAGCAAGCGCTTGGCCTCCTTCGTATGTGCCAGACCGAGCAGAGCCTCCGCCAGCATCACCTGACGATCCGCATGTTCAATCCGGTACTCGGGCTGATGCAAGAAAGCGAGACTATGTTCAAGCTCATTTTGTGCTTCCTGATAGCGTCCCGTCTCCAGATAAACCAGAGCCAACTGCTCTCTCATCCTCACCAGACCGAACTCGTCATGGCTGTGAGCAAAGTGATCATGCAATCGATTCAGGGTGGTAAACGCCTCGGCATAGAGGCCCATGCGACGAAACGCGGCGGCAATCTCGAGCTGCGTACGGTTGTACCAGGTGGTCAATCCCAACTGTTCGTAGATGTCGTGCGCCCTGGAGAGATCCACCAATCCTTTTCCGGATGCCCCCTGAAACGACAACATGGCTCCCCGGTGGGACAGCGCTAGCGCCTCCAGCTTGGGTAGGGCAGCCTCCCCAGCCACCCGCAGCCCCTCATCGTAATCACGACGAGCCTGTGCCACCTCGCCGAGTAGCTGATTGAACCAGCCACGACAGATGAGCAACTCTGCAATGGCTGCGTCATCTTCCTGTTTTTGAGCCAGCACCAGTTGTCTGTCGGCATACGCAATCGCACGGCGAGATGCCAGAATGTCATCGGCAGATTGCGTCCAGCAAGCCAGACGGCGGATCCGCATTAGCTGTGACGGCGGATAGGCGCTGTCATCTTGTAGCAAGCGAGTTACACGCTCCCGCAACAACGCTATCGGTTGGTGGGCACGCTCCATACCCTCCAGTTCATTTTCCAACTGCTCGGGTGACAAGGGGTTGGCTGCAAGCCCGAATACCGCCAACAACAGCAGCAAGGCAAGTCGGCTCATACACACTCCGGATCAATGGGAAAGAGCACCGGGCAAGCCGATACTGGAAAATCACTCTCTTGTCCCCTGTAACAATGGCTATATAGGCTACCGCAAGGAGAGATATTTCGAATGGCTACCTGGTCACATTTCACAGGGATATCATAATGTTGGAATAAGATGGGGATGCAGGGAGAAAAGAGATGAGCTGCCCCATCCCGGTGACTAATGATGCTGCCATCGCCGAAGCAGCCGACCGAGCAGACCACAATCGAGCAACCAGCTGTTGTCGAAAACCCGCAGCAGTGCCGGTTTGGCGTGACGGGACATGGCAACAGCGTGAAAACGGGTCTGGCGTTGACGATAGCGGTTCATCTGATCGAGCAAGGCGTGGGGCAGGCTCTGGGCGATAAAGTCGGAAATGACCAGCACATCCGCCTTGGCAAAAGCGGGCTCATCGAGTTTGACCAGCGCCTTCTCGAGACAGGGCACCAGATCAGTACCACCGTGAAAGCTCATGGAAAGGAAGCGTTCTGCCTTGTCCAGTCCGGTATCGGCGGTGATCTCCAGGGTCGCCACCTCGGTAGAGAAGAGCATAAGGTAGCAGCCGCGTTTCTCATCCATCGCCACCTTGAGCAGCGCCAGAAACAGTGCCTTGGCACACTCCTCGGGGTAGCCCCCCATGGAACCGGAGGTATCGACACAGACGATAAAGGGACCGCGCTGCTGCAGCTGTTTGCCCCCCTGCTCCGGGGTACGCAGCATGATGCGCTGGCGCGGCAGGGTACCCCGCGACTGATAGCTGAGCAGACGCCGCTCCAGATAGCGACGGTAAAACTCCAGCTCCAGCTCAGGCAGCCCCAGCATTACTGCCTCGCTGGGCAGCAGCCGCATCAGGTCGCTCGCCTGATGAATGCCCACCAGATCGTCGGGCACATCATCGCTGGGTGCCGGTTCCAGCTCCAGCACCTCGACCGGCGGCACCGGCTGTTCCTGTGCCCGCCGATCCCGCTCGCTGCGCCCCAGCAGACCGGCAATCTCAGCCAGCAATGGCTCGCGCTGCAACATACGGGCATACTGCTTGATCAGCACCAGGCTGCGCTTGTGCCAGTGCCCCTGCGCCAGATCCCAAAGGCCGCCCGCGGAAATCTGATTAGGATCAAGGGCATCAGCCAGGGTGCGACTCGCCAGCAGCTGATCTTCAATCTCCTGACGCTGCTTCTCCCGCTCCGCCTCGGCGATCTGCTGCTGCAGTTGCAGCAGGCTACCCACCAGACTGGCACGCCACTTGTCGATAAAGAGCTGGCGCAGCCCCTCGGTAGGATGGGCCATCAGCTGGCGCACCAAGGAACGTGCCTCACCGGCGAAGGGGCTGTAGTGATCCAGCGACTCCAGCAGAGTGGGCAAACGACCTATCAGTTCGGTCATCGGCAACTGCCGGTGCGCCTGATAGAGCAAGTACTCCTGCTCCAGCGCCACCGGCACCGGCTTGTGACGGATCTCCTCGCCAAGCTGCTCACCCCAGCTCTGCAGGCGCTTTTTCAGCAGCTTGCCCTGCAGTGGGGAGCGTTTGATAAATTCGGAGATCTTGGGCGACGCAGCAAGCAAAAGTGCCACCTCCCCTGCAAGCTCCCCTTCACCGATCAGGAGCCCCAGATCCAGCATGCCAATCTCAAGCATGAGCGCTCCTTACTCGTCCAGTCTTGGCAACCGCTCACGCCAATGCACCAACTCGCCACGCAGCAGTTCAAGATCCCGGTTCAGCACGAAGAAACTGTCCTCCACCTGTTGCAGCCAGCGCTGGGCAATAAATAGGTGCTGCCGATGACGCTCGAACAGAGTGCGCTGCTGTTTAAGCTCCTGCATCACCTTGCCGACCTGGACCAGTTGCTCGTCGAGCGCTTGCAGCCAGGGCGCCAGCACCACCTCGGGGATGGCGTTGCGCTCCATCAATACCAGCGGGATCTGCTGGCGCTGGATATCGAGCACCTGCAGGCGCAGCTCATCGTCCAGCACCAGCTCGTAATGCCCCTCTTTCGGGTTGCCGAACTCATAGCCCACCAGCGCCTCACCGGTCGGATGCCAATGGGAGAGCAGGGTACGATCGAACACCAGGGTGCTGGTAAGACGCTCGGGATCGCTGCCATCCAGCGGGGCCGGGGTGAGCAGATGGAAGTGTACCTGTTTACCAAAGGGTCTGGCATTGGCGAGGGGGATCTCGATCCCCCTCGCCCGACGGCCAAACCACTGTTTACGCTTGCGTGCCTTGCAGCAGAGACGCTGGGACACGCCCTGCTTGAGCTGTTTGAATTGATCCCGCAGCGCCAGCAGCTGGCGGGTCATCGCCAGTTGCTGATAACCATAGAGGCGGGAAAACTCGGTCATCATCTCCAGCAGGGCGGTACGAGACTCCTCGTCATGCCATAGACAGTCCTTGAACAGCAGCAGATCTACCGGCGCGACCTCGTCACGACCGTTGAAGAAGGCGCTCGCCTTGATAAGCCGTACCGCCTTCTTCCAGCGACGATCCGACACATAGCAGCGGTGGGCCAACTGGCTGTCGAGCTGCTGGCGCAGCTGATAGATGAGTTCGAAACAGGCATCCGGCAAGCGCACCTGTTCAATCTGGCTCTGCCACTGCTCGTACTCATCACCCCGGATCTGCAGGGATTCCGGCAAGTTCTGGTGGGCGTGACCATCGCTGGCCAACATGGATTGAAAGTTGGCTTTCTCCTGCACCCGATCCATCCAGATCCGCACCAGCATCCGGTCGTAAAGCGCTTCCAGCCCGCTATCCGGCGCCGGTAGTTCGTTGGATGCGGTCACCAGCAACCGCATCGGGATGGGGTGCTGGCTGTCGCCGTTGCGAAACTGTCGCTCGTTGATGGCGGTAAGCAGGGTGTTGAGGATGGCGGGGCCCGCCTTCCAGATCTCGTCGAGAAACACCACCTCGGCCTCTGGCAGATAACCAGCGGTGAGGCGCAGGTATTTGCCATCCTCTTTCAACGCCTGAATGGAGAGGGGGCCGAACACCTCCTCCGGCGTACTGAAACGGGTCATCAGGTATTCAAAGTGGCGGGCGTCGTGAAAGGCCAGCTTGAGGCGGCGTGCGATCAGGCTCTTGGCGATACCGGGTGGCCCCAGCAAGAAGACACTCTCGCCACTGAGGGCCGCCAGCAGACCGAGGCGCAGGGCATCCTGCCGTTCGTAGAGTCCCTCACCGAGGGCGGCCAGCAATCGGGGCAGGCGCTCCTGGATAGGAATAAGACGCGCAGGGTTCTTGGCTTGAGCTAAAGGCGACATAGAGACGGTTCCGAAGCTGGGATAATGATGACCCCAAGGCGTGATATCCATTTGCTCGACCTTGGGTTTTGTCTTGTTATGATGTTTATTCTGGTATCTCTTGCCGCACAATACCCGCCTCTGGCAGGAAAAAACGCAAAGGCAGTGCGATACCGTATCGGCAGCGTGCTGCGCCCATGCATAGCCAGTGTCCTGATGGCACCATGCCAGCATGCGCCAGATGATGCGTTGCAAAGGGTGCAGCAAAAGCGGTTCGAGTGTACCCTGCGCAACACATTTTTCCCCAATGCAGATCAAGAGTGAGTCGCCTCAAATGCAAGATCCCGTTCGTCAGAGCATGTTGGCCCGCATGGGCATTCAAAGCTGGCAACTGCGTCGTCCGGCATTGCTGGGCGCAGACCCCGCTCGAGAGCTTGAGCAACATACCAGCCAGACAGCCCCCGCCACCAGCGCCCCGCTGCCCAGCGGCAAACTCTGGTTGCTGGCACCTCAGCTGCCTGCCACCACGCTGCTGGCGGATATCTGCCAGTTGCTCGGCATGACACCCGAGGAGGTCTCACTGCTCAGCGAGCTGCCGCCTGCCGATCTGCAAACGGCGGGCGCCTCGCCGCTACTCTGGCTGACGGAGGCCAACCCGGAACGACCCGATGCGCTGATCTGTCCGCTAGACCCCAGCGCCGCGCAAAAGCGAGCCTTGTGGCAACAACTGCGCCGACATATGGCAAGTTCCACGGCATGATCCTGCATCCTGCCTTCAACATCCTCACTGAAGCAGCTCTATTTACCTGATTTTACAAAAGTTGTGTCTGACAACCCCGAGACATCCCCTATTCAGCTACCCGGAGTCACCATGCCTGAGTTTCGCCCCCTGCTCGAAGCCGATTTCGACCTTGTTTACCCCATTGAGCAGGCTGCCCACAAGGAGCCGTGGAGTGAGGCCAACCTGCTCTCCTGCTTCGGCCCTCGCTATCTCAACGGCTTGATGCTGGTCGATGGTCGCCCGGCGGGCTTCTATATCTCGGATCTGGTGGCCGGTGACAGCTCGCTGATGAACATCTGCGTGCATCCGGCGTTTCAGGGCAAGGGGTTGGGACGAGCGCTGTTGCAGACCTATCTGGCGCGCAGCAAGCAAGCTGGGGCAGAGGCCTGGTTTCTCGAGGTACGGGCCGGTAACCAGACCGCCATCAACCTCTACGAGAGCGCCGGTTTTGCCGAGTATTGCCGCCGCGCCGACTACTACGGCACCGGCAACGACAGGGAAGATGCGGTGCTGATGTCGCGACTGTTCGATTTCGGCTGATCCAGCCTGTTCGTCGCGCCCAAGCCTTTTGTCCCCCCTCAATCGAGGGGGGCGTTGTCCAGCGCGGGATCCTGCAAGGCCAGGGTGGTATGTACCACCGCCTCGAATCCGGCCCCGGAGAGCGGCATATAGAAGCCACGCTGCCAGGTTTTTCCCGGCATCCAGATCTGGTCGATATCCACCACTATCTTGATGGGCCTGAGGGGCTGCCCCGGCTGCTGGATATAGATGCCGGGCGGTGTGGCGACTTTGGGAAAGCGGCGCAGGATCTGCTCGCTGCCATCCCCCTTGCCCGGGTTGAGCCGCACCTTCACCAGCCGGGCAAGCGGGCCAGCCATCTCCTTGCTCTGCCAGAATTTCTTCTCCAGATCGCCGCAGCGGCGGCACTTGGGGGTCTCCAGCACATAGAGCAGCGGATAGCCCAACGCCAGCGCCTGTTGCTGCGCTTGCTGATACCCCTCGGCCCCCTGATACCAGGGATTGGCGGGCCCCTGTGATGACGTTCCGGCAAAGAACCAAAACGCAGCGCCCCCCACCACCATCAGCCCGACCGCGGCCAACGCCCCTTTCACCCACAGATTCATATCGTTAACCCTCTCTCTGCCTCCTAGCAGTATCGGCCAGTCTGCGCAAAGGGAGAGCTATTTGCGCTCTTTGTGATCCAAGACAAACGGCGAACACTTGTAAGCTGTAATGTTGGAGTTTAAACTCTAGCCCGATTTTTAGTGCCCTCGCGGGCGTACAACTGTAATTAAAGGATGTTTAACTGATGCCGAAGCTTCATCTGGTTCGACTGATGCGTGAACGTATTGCCCAGCTTGGCAACAAGGCTGCCCTGCGGGTTCAGCAAGATGGCCAGTGGCGCGCCATCGGCTGGCGTACTCTGGGCCAGGCCATGGACTACTGCGCACAGGCGCTGATCCGTGCCGGCCACCAGCCCACCGAGATGGTCGGCATCTATGCCCGCAACATGCCGGAATGGACCCAGGCCGATCTCGGCATCTTGGCCGCCCGCGGCGTCAGCGTCCCTATCTACCCCACCAGCACGCTCGATCAGCTGCGCTACATCGTCAAAGATGCCGGCATCAAGGTGCTGTTCGTTGGCGAACAACCCCAGTTCGATCAGGCGCTGCAACTGATTGAAAGCGGCGAGATCCGCCAGCTCATCGCTCTCGATGGCAACGTCAATCTGCGCGGCTGCGAGCAGGCGAGCCACTTCCAGACATTTCTGGTCTCCGGCAACCATCAGCCCAGCGAGCAAGAGCTGCGAGTACGGGAAAGCCAGTACCGGATGGATGATTTGCTGACCCTGATCTACACCTCCGGCACCACAGGCGAGCCCAAGGGGGTCATGCTCGATTTTGCCAACATCGCCGCCTGTTTCGAGATGCACAACAGCCGCCTCGACCTCAATCAGCAGGATGTGTCGCTCTGCATGCTGCCGCTCAGCCACGTGTTCGAGCGCGCCTGGAGCTACTACGTGCTCTACTGCGGTGCCGAGAACGTCTATATCCGCGATCCGCAGAAGGTGATGGATGTGATTGGCGAGGTGCAGCCGACCGTAATGTGCGCCGTACCGCGCCTTTACGAGAAGGCCTACGCCATGATCCAGGCCAAAGTTGCTCAGGCTCCGGCTCTGCGCCGCGCCCTGTTTGGCTGGGCGACCAAGGTCGGCAAGCAGATGGTTGCCACCCGTCAGGCGGACAAGTCCGCCTCCCCGCTGCTCTACGGCCAGCTCTGGCTCGCCGAGCGGCTGGTGTTTCGCAAGCTGCGCGCCCGCTTTGGCGGCCGCACCCGCTTCCTGCCGGTGGCAGGCGCCCGTCTGGCTGACGATGTGAACCTCTTCTTCCAGGCGATGGGACTCAACCTCAAGTACGGCTACGGCATGACCGAGACCACCGCCACCGTCTGCTGCTACGAAGACAGCCAGTTCAAGCTCGGCTCCATTGGCACGGCACTGAACGGCATCGAGGTGAAGCTGGGTGAGAACAACGAACTGCTGGTGCGCTCCCCCACAGTAATGCGCGGCTACTACAACAAGCCGGAGGCGACCGCCGAGGTGATGACCGAGGATGGCTTCCTGCGTACCGGCGATGCCGGTGAGCTCGACAGCCAGGGCAATATCTACTTCACCGAACGCCTCAAGGAGCTGATGAAGACCTCCAACGGCAAGTACGTGGCCCCGCAACTGGTGGAAGGGACCATCGGCAAGGATCGCTTTATCGAGCAGATCGCCATCGTCGCCGATGCCCGCCACTTCGTCTCGGCGCTGATCGTGCCCTGCTTCGAGTCGCTGGAGGAGTACGCCCGCTCCATCAACCTGCAATACCAGTGCAAGACCGAGCTGCTGCGCCACTCCCGGGTGATGGAGTTCTTCGAAGCCCGCATCGCCGATCTGCAAAAAGAGCTGGCCAAGTTCGAGCAGGTGAAGAAGTTCACCCTGCTGCCGAGCGCCTTCTCCATGGAGCTGGGTGAACTGACCCCCACCATGAAGCTGCGCCGCAAGATCATTGAGGCCAAGTACCAGAGCGAAATCGAGGCCATGTATAACCACGTCTGATATCGCTCAGGTTCAGAGGAATAAAAAAGCCGCTCACTCGAGCGGCTTTTTGTTGGCACTTTGGTTGGTACGAACCCGCCTTCAGGCCGGGGTCTTACTGGTCCCGAAGTAGTCGGCCAGGAAGTCATCGAACGACAGGCTGTCGCTGCGCTCGCGTTCGCGCTGCTTGGCCAGCGAATCCTTCGCCTCACCGGCAAAGTAGGCCTCATCCCAGTACTGCAGCTCCCCTGCCAGCAGCTCCTCGCGATAGCGGGTCGCCAGCTTGTCGCCATAGCAGCCGTTGTCCTTGCCACTCTCCAGCAGCTCCTTGAGCATGCGAGCGGAGTAGGTAAGCTCGGGGTTGAGCAGCTTCTCGCGGTGCATCGCCAGCGTCTCACGATAGCGGTTGCGGCCGCAGCAGCGATCCAGCAGATCGGCTACCTGAGCCAGCTCGTCAAACAGTTTGAGGCCGTACTCTTTGAGGCCAATGACATTGCCCTGCTCATCTTCCAGCGTCAGGCCGGGACGACGCCCTTCCAGCACCACCTTGTTCTGGTTGCGGCGGTTGCGGGCAATCTCCTCGTCACTCAGCACCGGAGAGGGGCGCAGCAGGCACCAGACCAGGAACAGATCGAAGAAGCGGATCTGATCCGCATCGATGCCGAGCGGGGTGAAGGGGTTGACGTCCACGGTACGCAGCTCGATGTATTCGATGCCGCGCTGATCCAGCGCATCCGAGGGCTTCTCGCCGCTGCGCGGGGTGCGCTTGGGGCGGATCGGGGCGTAGAGCTCGTTCTCCAGCTGCAACACGTTGTCGTTAAGCTGACGATACTCCCCATCCACCTTGACCCCGATCTTGGCAAAGTCGGGATTGTGGGTGTTGATGGCGCGGCGCAGGCTGCTGACATAGGCCGGCAGATTGTCGTGGCTGATCTTGAGCCCAGCCTGGGCGCTGTTGGTATAGCCAAGATCGGAGAGACGCAGCGCGGTGGCGTAAGGCAGATAGAGGGTGCCCTTGCCGGTCTTCTCGAACGGCAGGTTGCTCTTGCGCCCTTTGAGGAAGGATTCGCAGATGGCCGGGGAGGCGCCAAACAGATAGGGCACCAGCCAGCCGAAGCGGTAGACGTTGCGAATAAGCCCCATGTACTTGTCGGAGATAAAGCGCTGGCTGCAGCACCCTTCGCACACCAGGTCCTGCCACTCGCTCCAGAAGCTGTCGGGCATGGAGAAGTTGAAGTGCACCCCGGCGATCACCTGCATCAGGCTGCCGTAGCGGTTCTTCAAACCCTGACGGTAGAGGGTCTTCATCTTGCCGATATTGGAGCTGCCGTACTGGGCCAGCCGGATGCTCTCTTCCCCGCCGACGAAGCAGGGCATGGAGAGCGGCCAAATCCGCTCGTCACCCAGATGCTGAATCACATGGTGATGGATGTCGCCGAGCTGCTCCATCAGGCTGTCGATGGAGTCGGTGGCCGGGGTAATGAACTCCAGCAGGCTCTCCGAGTAGTCGGTGGTGATATTGGGATGGGTCAGGGCCGAGCCCAGCGCCCGGGGATGGTCACTCTGGGCGAGCCGGCCATCCGGCGTGATGCGCAGGCATTCACGTTCGATCCCGCGCCGGATCCCCTTGAGCGCGGTGAGGCGCTCCGGTGATCCCAACGCATTCAGCAACTCGGTGAGCGACAAGCTTGTTGTAGTCATATTCACGGCTCATGTGAGGCCGCCCCATCCGGGGCGGCTCTTGATTTTTATAAAGCGTCAGTTACGGCAACTGCAGCGGATAGATGGGAAGATGAAGCTCCTTCAGGGGTTTTTCAAGCTTTTGCTTGTCTCCCACCACCACGATCACCATGTCGGCCGGATTGAGCCAACGGGCGGCACTGGCCTTCAGCGCCTCGGGCGACACCGTTTTGATCAGGTTGTTCTGGGCCTGCACATAGTCCGGTTTCAGGTCATACATCACCATCTGCAGCAGGAAGCCCGCCTTCTGGCCCAAGGTCTCGTAAGAGAGGGCATCCTGCTGGGAAACCGCGCTGCGCATATAGGCCAGCTCGACCGGGGTCGGGCCGCTCTTGCGGTAGTTGTCCATCTCCTTGAGGAACTGGCGGATGGCATCCACAGTCGCATCGGCCCGCACATTGGCGCCTGTGGCGAAGGTGCCCACCTCGCGGTTGGCGGAGAAGCCCGAGCTGGCGCCATAGGTGTAACCCTTGTCTTCCCGCAGGTTGAGGTTGATGCGGCTGTTGAAGTTGCCACCCAGGTTGAAGTTCATCAGCCCGGCGGTGAAGTAATCCCCCGTGGTATCAAACGGCATGGCGCGACGGCCGATGCGGATCACCGACTGGGGCGCCCCCGGCTTGTCGACCAGATAGATGCCCGGCTTGGCCTGCTCACCCTTGAGCTTGAGATCTCCCAGGGTTGGCTTAGCCCCCTTCCACTCGGTCAGGAAGCCAAGTTGCTCCTCGATCTGCTTCTGGTCCACATCACCGACCACAACCACTTTGGCGTTGGTGGGGTTGTAGTAGGCCTGATAGAAGTGCTTCACGTCCGCCAGGGTCAGCTTGGCCACATCGGCCGGTACCCCGTCGGTAGGTTGCCCGAGGCGGTTCTGCTTGCCGTAGACCAGTTCGCGGAACGCCTGCCCGGCCAGCCACTCGGGCTGCTGCTGGGCCTGTTGCATCCCTTGCAGCAGCTGCGCCTTGACCCGCTCGAAGTCCGCCTCCCGCATGCCCGGGCGCTCCAGCACCTCGCGCACCAGCGCCATGGTCTGGGGCAACTTGTCCGCCAGCGAGCTGACGGTGATGAGGTTGTTGTACTGGGCGCTGGAGACATCAATGCTTGAGCCCAGCTTTTGCAGCTCGTCGCTCAGCTGAGCCTCGGTCAGGCGCACCGTGCCCTGCCCCATCATGGCGGCAGTCAGATTGGCCAGCCCAAGTTGCCCCTTATCTTCGGCACGAATGCCGCCCGGCAGGGCAATCATGATGGAGACGGCGGGGATCTCGTCACTCTTGGTGCCGATGATCTCGATGTTCTTGTCGAGCTTGCCGTGCCAGATGGCGGGCACCTTGACGCTCACCGCCTCGCTCGCCTTGGGTTGCACGCTGCGATCGAAATTGTCTTTTACCGGTCGTTCGGCCAGCGCCTCGTCATGCTTGCTGTAATCCGGCAGCTCGCGCTTGGCGGGGGTAAAGTTCGGGGTGGCAACCTGCCACTCGGTCTTGCCCTTGGGCACCACGCTCAGCACCACCGCCGGCTTGCCGGCGATGAACTTGTCGTAGGCGGCCTTCACCTGCTCAGGTGTCACCTTGCCGATGGCATCGAGAGTCTTGAACACATAGTTGGGATCCTGGGCAAACACCTGACCCATGGCGAGCTGGCTCACCTTGCCGGAGACGCTGTCCAGACCCCAGATGGCGGAGGCGCGGTACTTGGCGATCGCCTTCTCCAGATCTTCCGGCTTGAGGCCGCGCTGGGCGAACTCGCCGATCACCTTGTCCACCTCCCCCTTGAGGGTCTTGAGGCTGCCATCCTGCGACGGGTTGGGATAGGCGTAGACGGTCAGGGTACAGGCCAGCTCTTCGCAATAGTGGGACGCCCCCACATCGATCGCCTTGCCGGTTTTCACCAGCGACTGGTAGAGCATGGAGCTGGCGGAACCGCCGAGTACGTCGGCAAACATGTCGAGTGCCGGCTCCTGCGGATCGCCAAGAGAGACGGTGGGGTAGCTGATATAGAGCAGCGGCAGGTGTACCTTGTCCTGTAGCGTCACGTAGCGGGTCTCGGGCAGGGTCACCGGCTTTGGCGTCGGCTCGGCCACGTCCGGGCCGCGCGGGATGGAGCCGAAGTACTTCTCGATCCACTCGAGAGCCTGCTTGCTGTCAAAGTCGCCGCCCAGAGTCAGGGTGGCGTTGTTGGGACCATACCAACGCAGGAAGAACTGCTTGAGGTCGTTCACATCGACCCGGTCGAGATCTTCCACGTAACCGATAGGCTGCCAGGAGTAGGGGTGAGTACGCGGATAGAGCGCCTCCCCCACCTTCTCGCTCACCAGCCCGTACGGCTGGTTATCGACCCGCTGGGCCCGCTCGTTCTTGACGGTGGCGCGCTGGATCTCGAACTTCTTCTGGCTCACCGCATCGAGCAGGAAGCCCATCCGGTCCGCCTCCAGCCAGAGCACTTTTTCCAGCTGGTTGGCAGGCACGGTCTCGTAGTAGTTGGTGCGATCCTTGTTGGTGGTGCCGTTCATGTCGCCACCGGCTTCGTTGATGATCCGCATATGCTCCTGATCACCAACGTGTTTCGAGCCCTGGAACATCATGTGTTCGAAGAAGTGGGCAAAACCGGACTTGCCGACCGTCTCGCGGGATGAGCCGACGTGATAAGTCACATCGAGGTGCACCAGCGGATCGGAGCGGTCGGGGGCCAGGATCACAGTCAGGCCGTTGTCCAGCTTGTACATCTGATAGGGGATGGCGAGCTTGCCCTCCTCCTTGCCCTGTTCGGCGATCAGGGTCGGTGCCGCCAGCACCGGCAGGGTGAAGCCCAGCAGAATCGTTAAAGGTATGACTTTGTTCACAGTGACCTCGTGAGTGACAAAAACAGGCTAGAAAATGTGACTGGCCAGCAGAAAAACCAGGGCATAACGGAACAATTTGCCGAGCCCGATCAAAATGAGAGAGCGCCAGAAGGAGAGGCGCAGCCAACCGGCCAACAGACAGAGACCATCACCGACCACCGGCGTCCAGGCAAGCAGCAGACACCAGTGACCATGTTGTTTGAGCCAGCCTAAGGCTTTTTGTTCCCCACGGCCTTGAAAATCTTCCGGTTTTTTCTTGAAGGTGGCGAGCCAGCCAAGCCACCAGGTGGTCATGGAGCCGAGGGTGTTGCCGAGCGTCGCCCACAGCAGCAGGCTCGCCATGCTCCACTCCCCTTTCGCCGCCATGGCCCCCAGCAGCACTTCCGAGCTGCCGGGCAACAGAGTGGCTGAGGTAAAGGCGCTCAAAAAGAGCCACCCCAGCCCCATCTCCATTAACTCATTCATGATGCGCGTCCCCCCCCCCCCCAGGCAAGGACGCGAGGCGCTCAATAACAGCCACACCATGTGCCATCTCCATCATCTCGCTCATCCGGGATAGCCGTCGGCCGCAGGCATCCGCAGCAGCAGCTTGCCGCGTACATGGCCCCCTTCGATGGCCTGATGGGCCAGCGCCCCCTCGGCCAGGGGGAATTCACCGGCGAGGGTGACCTTCACCTCCCCCTGACGCAGCAGCATCAACATCTGACCCAGCTGCTTCTGGTCGGGGTGAACCAGCATGCCGACCACCTCGATACCCGCCGCAGCCCCAGCATCCTTGATCTGCTGGGCGGTAATGGTGGGCACAGTCACCAAGCGGCCACCCAGCTTGACACAGGCCAACGCCGCCTTGCCGCTCTCGCCGCCTACCAGATCCAGCACCAGATCGACCTGGCCGGCCTCTGCCACCACAGCTGCTGGCCAGTTTGCGTCGTGGTAATCCACCATCCAGCGCGCCCCCAGAGCGTGCAGGAAGCCATGGTTGTCGGGGCTGGCGGTAGCCACCACCTCGGCGCCATAGGCGCTGGCAAACTGCACCGCCAGATGGCCGACACCACCGGCACCGGCAAGGATCAAGACCCGCTGACCGCTCTGGAGGCCGCCGTGCTCAAGCAGCCCCTGCCAGGCGGTGAGACCGGCCAACGGCAGCACCGCCCCCTGCTGCAGGCTCACCCCGTCGAGCTTGACCAGCTCGCTCTCGCTTGCCACCACAGACTCCCCGTAGCCACCTGCGGTAAGGGGAAAACCGACCATGCCGCACACCCGATCCCCCTCGACCAGCGAGGTCACGCCGGGGCCCACCTTCTCTACCACGCCGGAGACGTCATAACCCGGTGTCCAGGGCAGCTTGTCCTTGTTCTGGGCCGCCGCCCAGCCAAGACCGGCGCGAGTTTTGGCATCGATGGGGTTCACCCCCGCAAAGCAGATGCGCACCCGCACTTCGCCATCGGCTGGCACCTTATCGAGGGAAGGGTTGAGCTTGAGTACCGAGGGGTCACCGAATGCGGTAATCTGTAGTTGCGTCATTGCACAATCCATCCTGTTGATTGATCAAGGGTCAACAGAATAACAGCGAGGACACCATGGCTCGAATGTTTCTTATTCCTCTGTTGCTGGCACTGGGGTGGTGGGCATTTCTGCTCTACTTCCGCATCCCGCTCAAACAGGGGGCCAAGGGGTTTTACTGGATCATCGGCATCGGTGGCGGACTGGCCGCCTTCCTCAGCCTGATGATGGTGCTGACTCACTGAGTGCCACAGCCACTCGATAACGAAAAAGGCCACCGAGTTTCGGTGGCCTTCTCACTATCCGGCTTGCTGCTCCAGCGCCGGATTGAGGTAGTAGTGGCGATTGCTCCCCTGCCCCAACACCCCTTGCGACAGCAGATGGTGGAACACCCGATCCACCTCCTCCAGCGAGAGTGACAACGCCTGTGCCACCGAGCGCTTGCTGCACTTGAGCTCACCGCTCACCAGCGCACCGCGCACCTGCGCCAACACCTCGGGGGCGGGCTCGGGGGGCATGATGGGCTCGGGCTGGGCAGCCATCGCCAACGCTGCCTGCGCCTCTCTGCGAGCTTGCTCCTGCTGCCAGCGCCACATCCGGCGAAAGCGGTTTTCCTCGCCGATCAGACTGACGAAAAAGGCGCCGAACACGTCGAGCAACACCGAGAGGAAGCAGACCAGCAGGAACTGCACCTGACTGATGCTCATCCCCACCCCGTCCGCCAGACTGCTCATCAGCCCCAACATGGAGGATTGTTCGTTGACCGGCTTGGCATCGCGCTGCTGACGCAGCTCATCCTGCTGCAAGCGCAGCTTGGTATTGGCGTGCTGCAACGAGGAGACGCCACTGGAGATCCGCTCCAGCTCGATATATTTGCGGGCCGCCTCCTCGTTGAGCTGGATCTGCCGCTCGATGCTGGCGATCTGCTCGTCGAAACGGGCCAGTTCCCGTTCGTGGCGCGCCTGCTGGCTCAGTACCGTATTGGTGGCGCTGTTGATGCCACCAATACTGCCGCCGATGGAGATGGCCGCCAGCACGCTGTAGAACAACAGCGACCAGAAAGCGCCACTCAGATCCCGCCGCGCCTTGCGCTCGCCGTACTCGTACCAGACATAAAACTTGCCCAGCTCGAAGATGATGGCCAAGCCGCCGAACAGCCACTTCATCAGCGGGTTGTCATCGATGGAGAGGAACAGCAGCAGGGAGAAGATAATGGAGGCCAGAATAGCCAACCCGGTGAAACTGTATACCGTCGTCAGAGCAAACCACCCCTTGGGGTAGCGCAATGTGGAGGAGTCCTGTGTGGTCATGATGAAGGGGGGTGCTGTGCAGGAAAAGTTGGCTGCCGATTATAGTCGCCAGACTCGCACAGAGAAGGGCAAATGACTGAATTCCTTCAGATTGGCAACCAGCTGCCCAGAGTGCGACCAAAACGGACAAATCGGCAGCAGAAAAGCGATACAATTCCTCCCTGACTTGATCATCTGGTGAGATGAGGTGCGATTCCGCTCGGGTTCAGCCCAGATCCGTACACTCATCCACCGTTGCAATTATCCGAGGCCATCATGAACAGTACGACCACCTTGCTACTCTCCCTTCTTCTGGTTACCGGCGGCGCCGCTGCGACACAGCAATATCCAGAGAGCGGTGGCACCGAATTTTCCGTCGATGAGCTTAAATTCAATCTGGACTGGGATGACAAACAGTTCGGCTGGACCCAGAACGACTGCCTCACTCTGGATATCGGGGAGACCTCCTCCGTCGACTGCAAGGCGGTCAAATTCAATCTGGAAGATGAAGAGAATCGCAACCAGCCACCGAAAACCAACCAGCTCCCAGCCAACTCGCAGAGCGACCAGTAACAACAGGAGTACCCTTGCGATGACCCAAGCTAAACACAACCCCGTTATCCGGCGCGGCGCCCTGCTGCTTTCCCTGCTCATGGCGCACGGCATCGCGGTTGCGGCACCGCCAAGCAAAAATAGCGATGGCATCAAGATCTCCGGTGATGACATCAAGATCAATCTCGACTGGGATGACAAGGAGTACGACTGGTGGCAGGACAACTGTCTGGATCTTGGCATTGGCGACAGCCGGATCAAACTCAACTGCGACAAGATGGATGGCAAGTACCGGGATCACTACAACCGCAGCATCCACAGCGGCAATAACCCGGGACAAGGTCACGACAAACAGAAGGATAAAAACAAGGGTAACGGCAAGAAAAACTGACTGCCGCCTTTGCTTATGCAGCAGGGGCCTTGCGCCCCTGTGCTGATTGTTTTACCAATAATTCTCCGCACTGATATTGCCAGGCGCCCGCCGCAGATTCTTGGCCAACCCCTGCGCCAGCAAGGTCTGCTGGGTCTCTTTCACCATCTCCGGATTGCCGCAGATCAGCACCTGACTCAGCTCGGGTGAGAACTCCAACCCCACTCGATCCTGCAGCTGACCATTGGCAATCGCCGCCGGGATCCGCCCTGCCATTGCATCGGGCCAGGGCTCGCGACTGACAAAGGGGACATAGCGGAAGCGCTCGCCATATTGCTCGGCAAAGCTCGCAATCAAATCCTGATAACTCAGCTCCTCGCCTTTACGTACCCCGTGCACCAGCACCAGATTGTCGAAGCGGTTGAAGGCTTCCCCATCGGCCAGCATGGAGAGGAAGGGGCCGATAGCAGTACCGGTCGAGAGCAGCCAGAGATCGCGTCCAGCCGGTACCTCATCCAGTGTCAGAAAGCCGGTGGCCAGAGACTGCACCAGCAGGGTATCGCCCGCTTGCAGCGAGCCGAGGGAAGGGGTCAGCTCACCGCTCGGGATCTCGACCAGATAGAACTCGTGGTATGGCGCAGAGGGAGGATTGACGAAGGAGTAGGCGCGCTGAATGCGCCGCTCGCCCTGCTCAAGGGCCAGCTTGGTGAATTGACCTGCCTTGTAGGGGGCCAGATCGGCCGCTACCCGCAGGGAGAACAGAGTGGGTGTCCATTCGATGCGCTCGATGACGCGACCTTCGACCCAGGCCATAGAGATCTCCTCCAGAGGAACAGAGCTTCACTCTACCCCCGGGCCTGAAAATAAAAAACCCGCGCAAGTGCGCGGGTTTTCTCTGCAAAAGCGAATCGCTATTACAGGGCAACAACCTGGATCTGTACGGTTGCTTTAACGTCAGCGTGCAGCTGAACAGCAACTTCGTAGTCACCGGTGTTACGCAGAACGTTGCCCATGCGGACTTCGCTCTTGGCAACGGCTACGCCGGCAGCAGTGATGGCTTCAGCCACGTCACGGGTACCGATGGAACCGAACAGCTTGCCTTCGTCGCCAGACTTGGAAGCGATAACCACGGTAGCCAGTTCGGCCAGCTTGGCAGCACGCTCTTCAGCAGCAGCTTTGTTGGCAGCCAGTTTGGCTTCCAGCTCAGCGCGACGAGCACCGAAAGCTTCGATGTTGGCCTTGGTGGCCATAACAGCTTTGCCTTGCGGGATCAGGTAGTTACGGGCATAACCAGATTTCACGGAAACTTGGTCACCCAGACCGCCCAGTTTGGCGATTTTGTCGAGCAGGATAACTTGCATTACCTTTCCTCTATAAATTTCGTTGAGTTAGGCTTAAGTGCCGGGCCGATTCTTACTTGTTGTGCAGATCGGTGTACGGCAGCAGAGCCAGGTAACGAGCACGCTTGATGGCGCGTGCCAGCTGACGCTGATACTTGGCGCGGGTACCGGTGATACGGCTCGGTACGATCTTGCCAGATTCAGTGATGTAGTTTTTCAGAGTAACGATATCTTTGTAGTCGATCTCGGTAACGTTCTCGGCGGTGAAGCGGCAGAACTTACGACGACGGAAATAACGTGCCATGGCCTTTATCCTCTAGTCAGTGATCCAGAATTACTCTTCGGAAGCAGCTTCAGTAGCTTCTTCGCGGCGCTCGTCGTCACGACGGGTGAAGCGCTCTTCTTTGGCCTTGGCCATCGGAGAAACTTCAGTCACGGCGTGCTTGGTGCGCATGATCATGTTGCGGATAACGGCATCGTTGAAGCGGAAGTTGGTTTCCAGCTCATCGATAACGGCTTGCTCTGCTTCTACGTTCATCAGAACGTAGTGGGCTTTGTGCAGTTTGTCGATCGGGTAAGCCAGCTGACGACGGCCCCAATCTTCCAGGCGATGAATGGTACCACCGGAGGTGGTGATGGCGCCGGTGTAACGCTCGATCATGCCGGGAACTTGCTCGCTCTGGTCCGGATGAACCATGAAGACGATTTCGTAATGACGCATTTTAGCTCCTTACGGATTAATTCAGCCTCCGCCCAGGTGCAGCCAGACCTCGGAGGCAAGGAACATAAAGGTGTTTAGTCGCTGCTTTTCTAGGGCGGCGTATTGTACGAAATCACATCCCTCACTGCAACTGACTGCCTTAAATGTTTTTCCCGATGGAAATCATCAGAAACAACAATTGATAATGATTATCATTTAGATCTATTCTCTCTCCATATCCTTATGGAGGGTGATGCCATGCAACCCGCACTGACAACTACGATTCCAGCCCGCAAATTCAAACTAACCCTGCTCGGGCCAGCCTTTATCGCCGCCATCGGCTATATCGACCCGGGCAACTTCGCCACCAATATTCAGGCGGGCTCTACCTTTGGCTACCAGTTGCTCTGGGTGGTGGTATGGGCCAACCTGATGGCCATGGTGGTGCAGACCCTCTCGGCCAAGCTCGGCATCGTCACCGGCAAGAATCTGGCGGAACATATCCGTGACCGACTGCCAAAACCGGCGGTCTGGGCCTACTGGGTGCAGGCAGAGATCATCGCCATGGCCACCGATCTGGCCGAATTTATCGGCGCCGCCGTCGGCTTCAAGCTGCTGCTTGGCGTGACCTTGCTTGAAGGAGCCTGTATCACCGCCGTGGTGACCTGGGGGATCCTGATGTTGCAATCCCGTGGTCAGAAACCACTGGAGTTCGTGGTCGGTAGTCTGTTGCTGTTCGTCGCGGCGGCCTACATCGTCGAGCTGATCTTCTCCCGCCCCCATCTGCCCAGCCTGCTGGAGGGCGCCCTCTTCCCCGGTCTGCCCAACAGCGATGCCGTCTATCTGGCCGCCGGTGTGCTCGGTGCCACCGTGATGCCCCATGTTATCTACCTGCACTCGGCGCTGACCCAGCACACCCAGGATCAGGGCTCGGTCAGCCAGCGGCTGCACACCACCCGGGTCGATGTGGCGATTGCCATGACTATCGCCGGCTTCGTCAATCTGGCGATGATGGCGATGGCGGCCGCCGCGTTCCACAGCTCGGGCCACCAGCAGGTAGCGGAGCTGGAATCCGCTTATCAGACCCTCACTCCGCTGCTGGGTCAGGCAGCAGCCACCCTGTTTGGCCTCTCGCTGGTCGCCTCCGGCATCAGCTCTACCGTGGTGGGCACCCTGGCCGGGCAAGTGGTTATGCAGGGCTTTGTCCGCTTTACCATCCCACTCTGGCTGCGTCGCGCCATCACCATGGCTCCCGCCTTCGTGGTAATCGCCATGGGGCTCAACACCACCGAAATTCTGGTGTTGAGTCAGGTGATCCTGAGCTTTGGCATCGCGCTGGCCCTGATCCCGCTGTTGATGCTGACCGGCGATCGGGCGCTGATGGGGCAACATCGCAACCATCCGGTCACACAAGCCATCGGCCGCCTTATCGTTGCGTTGGTGATTGGCCTCAACGCCTATCTGCTGGTTGCCATGATCTAGCAACCAGTCACCAAACAGGAGGCTCATTAACACTGGTTAATGAGCCTCTTCGCACTTTGGCGTATGCTGCCGCTTTCTCTTCTCATCTATCGTTGCGGGAGCCTTGCCATGGAACATACCCGAGTCAGCTTCGTGCTGGGCCATCATCAGGAGCAGGCCAGCGTGGTCTGCTGCCAGCGCGGTGAAACCACGCTGCTGGTCACCGACCTCACCCCCTTTCATCCACAGAGCCACCTCTGGCCCGATCAGCCGGGGGACGTGGGCCATGCTCGCTGGGAAGGGGGCGAAGCCGCCATTGGCCCTTGCCGGATGGGGGCTATCAGCCCGGATGGCGAGCTGTTCGTCGACGCCGATATTCCGGTAAAACGGGGGGCAGAGGGATGGCAGTTCGTGGTGGTACACCCCTTGGCGGGCGAGCACAACTTGCCTGTCGGCAGTCGGGTCGAGTTGCAGGTCGATAGAGCGGCCCGCCACGCCCTGAGTCTGGGCCATAGCGGCTGCCATCTGGCCGCGATGGCCCTCAACCGGGTACTCATCTCCTACTGGCGCAAGGAGGTAAGCGAGCGCGATGCACTGGGCCAGCCTGACTTCGATCGTCTTGCTATTCAAAGCTCGCGGGTCGAGCCTTGCGGTTCGCGAGAGCAGTACCGAATCGGCAAGAGCCTGCGCAAGAAAGGGGTCAACAGCGAGGCTCTGCTAGCAGATCTGGCGCTGATTGAAGAGAAGGTCAACCAGCAGCTGGCCGACTGGATTGCAGCCGGAGGAGAAATCCGCCGCAGCCGTGCTGGCGAGGCGATCATCGATTCCCGTTACTGGCACTGCATGCTGGAAGGCCATGAGGTGACCATTCCCTGTGGTGGCACCCATGTTGCCTCGCTCGCCGAGTTGGGAGAGGTCAAGGTACAGCTCACCCAAGTGGAAGAGGGCTTTGCCATGCTGACCTGGGTCACGCCAACCGACGCCTGAGTCGCAGACTTGACCACTCAGGGCTAACGCCCAAATTGGCAATAGAGAAGTATCGCAAATGAGGGGGCATAATCATGCCCCTCAACATCAGTCATGACGGGCCGATGCTTATCTTTTAACCACTCCCTGATTAGAATGCGCCTCCCACAGGAGGCACATCACCCATGAGTAGTACCCAACTACGCACCACCCCTGATCGACTTCGCTATCTGGTGCTCTACGAAGGCATCGGGCTGGCACTGGTCGCCCCCCTGATCAGCCAGCTGTTCGGTCAGGGCGTCGCCGAGGTCGGTTCGCTGGCCATCTTCTTCTCCATCGTCGCCACCGCCTGGACCTATGGCTGGAACCTGTTGTTCGACAAGGGGTTGATCAAACTTTGCGGGCGCACCAACAAGCAACCACTGGACCGCTTCCTGCACGCGTTTGGCTATGAGGCGAGCTTTATGATGCTCTCCCTACCCTGCGTCATGTTCTGGCTCGATTTGGATGTATGGGACGCCCTGATGCTGGATCTCGGCTTCGTCGCCTTCTATCTCGTCTACATCATGCTCTTTACCTGGGCCTATGAGCGGATCTGGCCGCTGCCATCCACTCCGCAGACGGCATAAGGCCTCAGACTCAACAAGGTTGACAAAGGAACTGGTACAACAGGAAAAGCAAGGGAGCGCTAACCGGAAGGATGGGAAAACCCCATAAAAACAATGCCAGTCAGCAAGCTGACTGGCATTGGACAAAACAGACTTTCGGACTTACTTGACGGCGTCTTTCAGTGCCTTGCCAGCCACAAATGAAGGCACGTTGGCAGCAGCAATCTGGATCTCTTTACCAGTTTGCGGGTTACGACCGGTGCGGGCTGCACGGTGGGTGACCTTGAAGGTGCCAAAACCGACCAGTTGCACAGCATCGCCTTCTTTCAAGCTCTGGGTAATACCATTGATGATCTCTTCCAGAGCCACTTTGGCCTGAGCTTTGCTCAGATCTGCTTTGGCGGCAATCGCATCGACAAGTTGAGCTTTGTTCATAACATTTCCTTTATGATCGGGCATTTAGCGCTGGGTCACTCTATGCAAAAAAAAACGCACAGGCAAAGCCTTTATCGAGGCATACGGGTTAAACGCTGGGGTTTTCATCAAGATCTGCGGAAATAATCACATTCCGTGCCAGCAGAATAGCGAGCGGGCCCGAAACCTGCTTGCGGCAAGCTCCACCGTCCGCTTATTTCTTCCCCGCTTAACAATATCCCGGCAAGCCTATTGACGCTTGGTCAGATTTTCCATAGTTATAGGTAGTGTCACCGCTCAAACGGCTCGGAAGCCCTATCAAACGCCAAGCCTTTGCCCCATGGAGGGATTATGTTGACAAAACTGGAACAGACCAAGCAGGCGCTGGCAGGCAAGCATAAGGCAATCGATGACTGGCTGGACGCCCGACAGGCGTTGCTGGTTGAATATATGCGACTGGCGGGCCTCACCCCGGCTCGAACCAAACAGCGCAGCCTGCCCAAACAGGAAGAGTTGCAGCACTTCTGCGACCGCTTGGTCGACTATGTCAGCGCGGGCCATTTCGAGATCTACCACCACGTCGTCACCGCTTTCGAACAGGCCAGTGGTGAAACACTGGAACTCGCCAAACGGATTTACCCCCATATTCGTGCTACTACCGAGTTTGCCCTCGAATTCAATGACAAATACAGCGATGCCGATGAGGCCCAACTGCTACTGCTTGATGATGACCTCAACGAATTGGGCCCGGTACTGGAAGATCGCTTCAAACAGGAAGATCGTCTGGTAAAGGCACTCCATGTGGTGGAGTTTCTCAGTGCCCAGCAAGCCTGATCGCTATTTTTGGAGCAAGTTCAAGCTACTGGCAGCCAAGGTGCATTACACTCAGTGCAATGATTCCTTGTGTCCAGCAGATTGCAAACTAGGAGATGATCATGTCTGAGCGCCGCCGTTTTGCACGGATCCTCTATTTGACCACGGCCGACCTCACCCAGGGGGAGCACAAGTGGCAAACTCAGCTTGTCGACATCTCCTTGCAGGGAGCCCTGCTGATCCGCCCAGACGACTGGGAGAGCCGTGACAACAAGGAGTACCAGCTCAGTTTTGTCCTGAGTGGCAGCGATATCGAGATCAAGATGCAGGTCGAGCTGACCCATGAAGCCAGCAAGAAGCTGGGGTTCTACTGCCACCACATCGATATCGACAGCGCCACCCACCTCAAGCGGATGATCGAGCTCAACGTCGGCGACGAAGAGCTGCTCCACCGCGAGCTGGAACAATTGCTGAGCGAGCATCTGGAACATAGCCAGCCCTGATGGCTAGCTCCAGAACAACAAAAAAGAGCGCCGAGGTGCTCTTTTTTGTTGTTCTGTTGTCTTGACTGGAATGCAAGAGAATTACAGTGCCTCGAGTGCCTCAGACAGCTTCTTGACCGGCACCACTTCCATCCCTTCGATAGGATGCTTGGGGGCATTGGCGTGCGGCACGATGGCACGGCGGAAACCATGCTTGGCCGCCTCCTGCAGCCGCTCCTGACCAGAGGGGACAGGACGGATCTCCCCTGAGAGCCCCACTTCGCCGAACACCACCAGATCCTTGGGCAACGCCTGATCCCGGAAGCTGGAGACCATCGCCAGCAACAGCGCCAAATCCGCACTGGTTTCCTCGACCTTGACCCCGCCAACCACGTTGATGAAGACATCCTGATCCGCCATCTGCAGCCCACCGTGACGGTGCAGCACAGCCAGCAACATGGCGAGTCGGTTGTGATCCATCCCCACCGCCACCCGGCGAGGGTTGGAGAGCTGGGAGTAGTCAACCAGCGCCTGCAACTCAACCAGTAGAGGTCGGGTACCCTCCCAGATCACCATGACGATGGAGCCGGGCGCCTGCTCCTGACCGCGACTGAGGAAGATGGCAGATGGGTTGCTCACCTCACGCATTCCCTGTTCAGTCATGGCAAACACCCCCAGCTCATTGACCGCCCCGAAGCGGTTTTTGTGAGAACGCAGGGTTCGAAAGCGGGAATCGTGACCACCGTCGAGCAGTACCGAGCAGTCGATGCAATGTTCGAGCACCTTGGGACCAGCCAGACTGCCATCCTTGGTCACATGACCCACCATGAAGATGGCCACATGGTTCTGCTTGGCGTAACGGGTCAGTAACGCAGCCGCCTCACGCACCTGTGAGACCGAACCGGGGGAAGATTGGACATCCGCCACATGCATCACCTGAATGGAGTCGATCACCATGATCTGCGGCTGCTCCTGCTGGGCAATCAAACAGATTTGCTCAACGCTGGTCTCGGAGAGCATCCGCAGCTTATCGGTAGGCAAACCAAGGCGGTTGGCCCGCATTGCCACCTGCTGGAGCGACTCCTCACCGGTGACATAGAGAGTCTTCATCCGCTCTGCCAGACCACACATGGTCTGCAGCAGCAGGGTTGATTTACCAGCCCCCGGGTTACCACCGATCAGAATCGCCGAGCCAGGCACCACTCCGCCACCGAGCACCCGATCCAACTCCTTGAAACCGGAAGTAAAACGGGGGATTTCGGTGGTGGCAATCTCTGCCAATGTCTGTACCTGACTACCGACCGCGCCGGCATAACCGGTGTAACGGGCACTCTTGCCAGCGGGAGTGACGGAGCCAAGGCGTACCTCGGTGATGGTATTCCACTCCTTGCACTCGCTGCATTGACCTTGCCAGCGTGTGAAGTCGGCACCACATTCGGAACAAACATAAGCAGTTTTATTTTTAGCCATTGATAACTCGGGGACAGGATGAATTCCTGCTTGATATACTTGTTTGCGACCGACAGATCAAACCCAGAATCGGAAAAGTGACTTTCCGTGGCAGGAACACATGGATTCAGTACACCAACAACATCTGATTGAACAACTTGTACCCCTGCTGCGGGAGAAAGATTTCGAAGAGATCTTCAACCGTCTGACTCAGGACGAAAACAGCAACGGCCGTTTTCTGATCAAGATGGAGCTAAATCGCAAATGCTCTCCCTGCCGCAGGGTTATCGACATGCGCGATGAGCTGGAGGACGAGTGCCTGGTGCA
Source organism: Aeromonas sp. 600479 (assembly GCF_049175515.1). Taxonomy (NCBI): domain Bacteria; kingdom Pseudomonadati; phylum Pseudomonadota; class Gammaproteobacteria; order Aeromonadales; family Aeromonadaceae; genus Aeromonas; species Aeromonas sp. 600479. The sequence goes on along the minus strand of NZ_JAAKVF010000014.1, from coordinate 65,702 downwards.
CGAGTTCGACGGTATCACCCACTTTATGCCGACCGAGGCCATCGGACTGTTTCAGTCCCAGTGTTATCTCTACCGTGACGCCTATACCCTTGGCGTTTACGAAGCACTGCAGCAATGGCAAAAGAACCATCACCACGCCCGGGTAGATGGTCTGCTGCAACCCCCTGTCAGTCCCTTCCGACAATACGACGTCAACACCATCGTCTTTGCCAGTTACTATGGACGACGGCAGGAGCGGATGCACTTCAGCTCGCCCTTGCTCATCAAACTTCATGACGGGGAAAAGTTATTCGCCAAAAGTTCCGATCTTTCCCTCGGCGGCATGAGAGTCTCTGTCCCCTATTTGCCCAATTACCAGACCGGCGCTCAGGTGGAAGTCTTCTTCACAGGAATGGAGCGGGACCACCCCAATCCGGTGCTGCATCAACCGGTCGGTTATCAGATCCTCGGTGAAGAGAGCAAGGAGGGGAAATATTGGCTGAGGCTGGTGCGCTCTGGCGATCAGCCTGCATTCGATGCCTTCCTTAGCGACTTCATCGAGGCCAACAAAATCCGCTATCGGGTCAGCGTCGACTATCTGCTCTCCGCCGCCATCATCAAGGGATATGAGCAGTTCTACCTGCCACGGATGACCGGCATGCCGCTTTTCTTCAGCACAGGAGACAGTCCCTCACTCGAGATAGCCCTGCGCACCGAGAACAACCAGCACCTGCTGGAGTATTGGCGCGACGAGAAGAACCGCGATGCCCTGGCGGGACTCTTCTCAGCAAAACGGATGAAACGACTCTGCCCTGCCCCCGGCACCACGACCGAGACCCTCATCTACTGCTTTACCCACACGGTACGCAGCCATATCTATTTCTTCTCTGCCACTGCTGAAGAGCTTCGCCAGAGTGGCCTCACCGCCCTCTTCTTCCAGGTGGGCTCCCGGCGTCCCAGCTGGCGTGTCTACAAGTTTTCACTGGAGGCGTGTGAATCGCTGGAGGCAGATGTAGGGCAGTTGCAGGGGGTCGAAAATTCGCAACTGCAGGATATTCTGTTACTCGAACGTCTCAAACTGATTGGGTATTGCGGCCTGCTGCAGGAGATCAATCTGGAGTCCCAACGGGAGGAGTTCCGCCCGGAGGGCGAGCTCGGCAACAATGCCAATGAACTACAACGTTTTGGTCACGAGCTGGGCGTTGCCCCCTTCGAGATTGAATCCCTGCACTATGTGCAGTTGCGCAAGGAACTGCGCTATATCCACAAGACAGCCGTTGCTATCCATCACAACGGCAAGTCATGGCTTGGCTGGACCCGAGATATCTCGGCCCATGGCTTGCAGATCGAGCTGGAAGAGGCGTTTGCCGGTGATAAAAACGATGTGGTGACCATCGCCCTGCCCCGTCTGCAGGAGTTATCCAAGAGCATGGATCTGCAGCATCTCTCCTACCGGCTGGTTAGTCTCAACATGACTCGCACCGTGCTGCACCTCTGTATCGATGGGGATTCTGATCGCCATACAGGTCGTCAGTTCTTCAGCCTGCTGATCGAGAGCAACCAGAGCAAGCTCAAGGCGGCGCAGGAACAGCGCCGCTATCGCGGACTGGCGCGAGCACTGCGCAATATCTACACCCACCATCTGTTCAACTCACCGATCTATATCAACAAGCTGAAGGGGGCTCCCAAGCTCGCAGCCATTGGCAAATCGCTCACTCCGCGCAGCCTTCAACGGATACTCACCGCCTGTGCCGAACAACCTGAGCAGGAGAACCTCTACCCACTGTTTCAGGGGGAGCTGCTCAAGGAGCTACTGATGAATCCGTTGCGAGCCATTGAGCGTGAGGATAAACCGCGAGAAGATGAGGTATACATTGCCAGCATCCAGACCAAGGCGGGCCTGCCCATCTGCACCAGTCGCCTTGCCAGCAGCTTTGGCAGCCTAAAGGAGAAACGCCTGTTCATCGAGCAAGCACTGCAGCAGGGGGAGTTCTACTCGGTGCTGGTCGGCATCTCCCGTACCGGACGGCCCGACACCAACTTCATCGCCAACGAGCTGGACTACATCGCCAAGTTCGCCATCCACAAGGCGCGCAAGCTGGAAGAGGAGCTCTGGAGCGTGGTGGGGGTAGGAGAACTGACCGATACCACCCAGGCCACCCTGTTCCGCTTTGGCATCACGCCGCCACTGAACTGATGATCCGGAAACAGACAGAAATGAAACAGGGCGCTCGAGGCGCCCTGTTTTTTGTCATGCCGCCTGCGGGTTAAGCAGCCAGTCGAGGATCTGGGGGAAGTGATCCTCCTGCGCCTGCGGGGCGGTCAGCATATTGATGTGGTCATAATCGAGGCGGTTGCCGTTGTCCCGCCCCAATCGGGTGTGACGAGTGGCCGAACCCATCTCGTCGCTGAAACGGCGCACATCGGTCGGGTGACCCAGCACCTTGTCCGCTTTGGCCGAAATCATCCAGAGCGGTGGCCAGTTGACCCGTGCCGCCGCCTCGTCATAGGCAAAACCGTCGTGAGGATCCTGCCAGGGGCCGCACTTGACCCAGGGGATGGTCTCCTGCAGATAGCGCAGCGGCTCGTCGTCAGCACCGATCTTCAGAGTGCGAGCCGCCAGAAAACCACGGCGGCGAGCCAGCCAGGGGGCCAGCCGATTCCAGATCAGATCCACCTTCAGCCAGCGCTCGGGATTGTGCACCGACACGCCGCGCTTGGTGCCAAAAAACAGCAGACTGGCCACCTGTTCCGCCAGCTCGGGGAAGCGCACCAGAGTCGAGGCCATGATGACACCACCCCAGGAGTGAGCCACCCAGTGCACCTTGAAGCCGTGATGGCGCTCGGCAATCCAGCGGTGCAGGGCGGGCAGATCCTCGGTGATCAGCTCATGCTGACCGTGCTCCGCCTGCTCGGCGATGGCCGGAGTGCTGAGCCCCCGCCCCCGCAAATCAGCCACATAGACCTGATAACCGTGGCGGGCCAGAAAGCAGGCCAACCCCTTGCCCGATTCGGTATAGAAGATCCGCCCGTTCTCGATGGCGCCATGCACCATCAGGATCGGCTCGCCATGCACGGCGACCCGGGGTTTGATGTGGCGCACATGCAATTGATGGGCGCCACAGGGGATAAACAGAGACTGCTGCAACAATTCCATTTTTATTGGTTTCCTCCTTGAAACACTGTTAGCGCTTGTCCCAACGTTGCTCGCTGCAGGCCCGCGCCGCCAGCAGGCAAATCACCCCCTCCAGATCGTGATGATTGAGGGTGGCCGCCGCCTGCGCCCGCACCAGTGGTTTGGCGTGAATGGCAATGCCAAGACCCGCGACCCCCATCATCTTGAGATCGTTGGCACCATCGCCGATGGCCACGGTCTGGGCGGCAGCAATGCCGTACTCCTGAGCAAGCTGCTGCAACACCTCGGCCTTGACGCTGGCATCAACGATGCGCCCGCTCACCTTGCCGGTCAGCTGGCCCCCCTCCACCGCCAGCTCGTTGGCGAAGATGGCATCGAGCCCCAGCTCGCGCTGCAACTGGCCAGCAAAACGGGTAAAACCGCCGGAGGCGATGGCCACCTTCCAACCCGCCCCTTTGAGGGTATCGACCATCAGCTGCAAGCCAGGCATCCAGGGCATCCATGCCGCCACCTCGTCGAGGATGGCGACGGGCGCCCCTGCCAGCAGGGCCACCCGATTGCGCAGGCTGTCGGCAAACTCCAGCTTCCCCTGCATGGCTGCGGCCGTCACTGCCGCCACCTGCTCGCCAACCCCGGCAAGTCGGGCAATCTCGTCTATACACTCGATGCGGATCGCGGTGGAATCCATGTCCATCACCAGCAGGCCGGGATCGTTCAGGGTCGGCAGGGCGGGCAGATGGCAGAGATCGATCTCCCACTCACCGCTCTTGAGCTCGGCCACCAGCTCGGCAGAGAAGCGATCGCAGCCCAGCAGCAGCAACGGCACGCCCGCCACCTCGGTGGGAGGATAGAAGGTAGCCGCCAACCCCTGCGCTGCCAACAAAGGCGACAGACGCGCCAGATGGGAGGCGCCCAGCCCCTTGCCAAACAGCACCAGCCAGCCGCCCGCCTGCGGAGTCTCTGTCGGTTGCAACGCATCTGCGTTGAGCTGCCAACAGGGTGAGCCGGACAACAACGCGGGCCAATCGGATAACAGAGGGGGGAGCCGGGACAACAACATAAGGGATACGCCTTCCTTGGTGATCAGGGGGTTAACAGTGCTGGCCCAGAGTAGCGTATTGCTTTTTGTACAGGCAAGCGCCAAGATCCCGCCACTCCTTGTTACCATGAGGTCTCGCGCTTGCAGCGTCATCTTCCCATCAAACGTGTTCTCAGCCTGGGTGCCGGTATCCTGCTCGGATGCTGGGTGCTCGGTGTGCTCATCCATATGCAGGGTGAAAGCCAGGCCTCGCTGCACAGCGAAGCGCGCAACCGGGCACAGGCGCTGGTCGCCTATGCCGCCCGCGACATGAAGCGCTGGATCAAGGAGGAGAAAAGCAGCGAGCTGGAGCGGCTGGCGCGGGATCTGGCGGCGGAGCCGGAGATCCTCGATGCCACCCTCTACGACGGACGCGGCATTCCCCTCGCCCAGTCTGAGCAGGCGGTGCCGCTGGAGAGCCTGCTGCCCATCGGCAGCGATAACAAGTCACTGCCGGAGCAGGGCAAGGGGCGGATCCAGTTCGTGCAGGAGATCCGGGATGGCGAGCAGACCATCGGCTTCCTGCGCATCACCCTGGAAGAGCAGCAGATGCTGGCAGACAAGGACACCCGGCTCAAGGTGGTGCAGGAGAAACAGCGACTGATGCTGCTGGTCGCCCTGCTGGCCGGGGTGCTCATCTCCTACGGCGTGCGCCGTAACTACATGCGGGTGCGCAAGCACAAGAAAAAGAGTACGCCCCCCGCGCCACCTCCGGAAAACTGATGGCACGACCAGAGAGCGGATACAAAAACGGCGGCCAGAAGGCCGCCGTTTCTTATTCGCGAGGGAATTACTTGTCGCCCAGCAGGACGGAATCCAGTGCGATTTCGATCATGTCGTTGAAGGTCAGCTGACGCTCTTCAGAGGTGGTCTGCTCACCGGTACGGATATGGTCGGAGACGGTGCAGATGGTCAGTGCCTTGGCACCGTACTCTGCGGCCACGCCGTAGATACCGGCGGCTTCCATCTCGACACCCAGGATGCCGTATTTTTCCATGACGTCGAACATGGAGGGGTCCGGAGTGTAGAACAGGTCGGCGGAGAAGATGTTACCGACGCGCACGGCAACGCCCTTGTTCTTGGCGGCCTGTACGGCATTGGCAACCAGGTCGAAGTCGGCGATGGCAGCGAAGTCGTGATCTTTGAAGCGCAGACGGTTTACTTTGGAATCGGTGCAGGCACCCATACCGATCACCACGTCACGCAGTTTCACGTCTTCACGCACGGCGCCACAGGAGCCCACGCGGATCAGGGTCTTCACACCGTAATCGGTGATCAGCTCTTTTGCGTAGATGGAGCAGGACGGGATACCCATGCCGTGACCCATGACAGAGATACGACGGCCCTTGTAGGTACCGGTGAAACCGAACATGTTGCGCACGTCGCAGATCTGCTCGACGTTCTCCAGGAAAGTTTCAGCGATGTACTTGGCGCGCAGGGGGTCGCCCGGCATCAGCACGGTATCAGCAAAGGCGCCATCTTTCGCATTGATATGAGGAGTTGCCATTCTCTTGATTCCTTCACACTAGGTTGAGTTTTATTGTTTTATAAATTGCCCGCCACCGAAGTGGCGGGCGGGTAAATTACAGGAAGCTGGTACCGTACGCCAGTTTCGGCAGGCCGTGGTAAGCCGCGATGCTCTGGCCGATATCGGCAAAGGTCTCGCGACGACCAACGGAGCCGGCCTTGACCGGCTTGCCGAAGAACAGCACCGGAATGTATTCGCGGGTGTGGTCGGTACCACCCCAGGTCGGGTCACAACCGTGGTCGGCAGTCAGCACCACCACGTCGCCATCCTGCAGCAGATCAAACAGCTCCGGCAGGCGGGAATCGAAATACTCCAGCGCACCGGCATAACCGGCAACGTCACGGCGGTGGCCGTAGGAGGAGTCGAAGTCGACGAAGTTGGTGAAGACGATGGTGTTGTCACCGGCCGCTTTCACCTCTTCCAGCGTGAGATCCCACAACTCGGTCAGACCGGTCCCTTTCACCTGCTTGGTGATGCCCTGCTGGGCATAGATGTCGGCGATCTTGCCGATGGAGACTACCTGACCGCCCGCATCTTTCATGTAATCCAGCACGGTCGGCGCCGGCGGCAGCACTGAGTAGTCGTGACGGTTACCGGTACGCTTGAAGTTACCCTTGCCAGTGCCTACGAACGGACGCGCAATCACGCGGCCGATGTTGTAAGGCTCCAGCAGCTCGCGCACGATGTGGCAAAGCTCATAGAGCTTCTCGAGGCCGTAGGTCTCTTCGTGGCAGGCAATCTGGAACACGGAGTCGGCAGAGGTGTAGAGGATCGGCTTGCCGGTCTTCATGTGCTCTTCGCCCAGATCGTCCAGCACCTGGGTACCGGAAGCGTGGCAGTTACCGAGATAGCCCGGCAGACCAGCCTTCTCGACGATGGCGTCCAGCAGCTCCTGCGGGAAGCTGTTGTGGTGATCCTTGAAGTAGCCCCACTCGAACAGCACGGGCACGCCGGCGATCTCCCAGTGACCGGACGGGGTGTCCTTGCCGGAGGAGAGCTCCTGAGCAAAGCCGTAGGCACCGACCACCTCGATATCTTTCTTCAGCCCTTCCGGGAAGTAGCCGGAAGCCTGCTCGCAGGCGTGGCCCAGACCCAGCTTGTTGAGGTTGGGCAGATTGAGGGCACCACGGCCTTCAATTTCACCTGCCGCACACGCCTTGGCGATATGGCCGAGGGTGTTAGCGCCCACATCTCCGAACTTGTCGGCGTCGGCAGCAGCGCCAATACCGAAAGAGTCCATCATCAGAATAAAGGTACGTTTCATGGGTCTTCCCCTTGTTACAAATCGGCCAGGGTGATACGGCGGTACACTTCAGGCAGTGCCTCCGGCCGCTCGCCACCAATCCGGACAGCCGCCTGCACCATGCTGGCAGCCTGAGCATATTGCTCTTCAGTCTGAGCGTGGATCATCGCGATCGGCTTGTCAGCATCGACGCTTTGACCCAGGCGGATAAAATCGGTCAGACCGACCGCATAATCAAGTTTGTCACCGGCAGCGCGGCGACCACCGCCCATGGCGACCACGGCCAGACCCAGCTCGCGGGTATCCATGGCGGTCACGAAACCGCTGTTGGCCGCGAAGACCGGGCGCACGATGGCGGCTTTGGGCAGGTAAGCGTCGTAACGCTCCATAAAATCGGCCGGGCCACCGAGACCAGTCACCATGCGACCGAAGATCTCGGCCGCCTTGCCATTATCCAGCACCGCCTGCAGCTTGGTGCGGGCATCGCGCTCGTCGCTGGCAAGACCGGCGGAGATCAGCATCTCGGCGCACAGCGCCATGGTCACTTCGTGGATCCGCGGGTTACGGTATTCACCGGTAAGGTAGCGCACCGCTTCACGCACCTCTACCCCGTTACCGGCGCTGGAGGCCAGCACCTGGTTCATATCGGTCAAGAGCGCAGAGGTGCGGCAACCGGCACCGTTGGCCACGGCCACAATGCTCTTGGCCAGCTCTTCGGAGGCTTCGAAGGTCGGCATAAAGGCACCTGAGCCCACTTTCACATCCATCACCAGCGCTTCGAGCCCGGAGGCGAGCTTTTTGGAGAGGATGGAGCCGGTGATCATGGCGATGGATTCGACGGTAGCGGTAATGTCCCGTACTGCATAGATACGCTTGTCAGCCGGGGCGAGATCGCCGGTCTGGCCGATGATGGCGACACCTGCCTCTTTCACCACTTTCAGGAAACGGTCGTTGTCGACCGAGGTCTGGTAGCCGGGAATGGCATCCAGCTTGTCGAGGGTGCCGCCGGTGTGGCCCAAGCCACGGCCGGAGATCATCGGCACAAAACCGCCGCAGGCGGCCACCATCGGGCCAAGCATCAGCGAGACCACATCACCCACACCGCCGGTGGAGTGTTTGTCGACAATCGGGCCACCCAGATTGAGGTGATCCCAGGTCAGAACCATGCCGGAGTCGCGCATGGCGCAGGTCAGAGCAACCCGCTCATCCATGGTCATGTCTTTGAAGTAGACTGCCATCGCCAGCGCGGCAATCTGCCCCTCACCGATGGTGTTGTTGGTAATGCCCTGAACGAAGAATTGAATTTCTTGGGTACTGAGCGCTTCACCGTTGCGCTTCTTGCGAATAATTTCTTGAGGCAAAAACATCTTTCATTCCCTCCGCCATTGCTGGCGTTACACAAGCCTGAATCCTTGCCCGCACACCGCATGGTGGGGGCTAACAGGGCGGACCAGGTCCGCCCCCTCATCAACCTATTAGTAACCGCTGGTGTTGGCCGGCTTGTCGCCATGCCCCAGAGTGGCCAGCAGACTGGCCAGCAGGCTGGATGCACCAAAGCGGAAGGTACGGGCGGATACCCAGTCCTTGCCGAGGATCTCTTCGGCCATGGCCAGATACTGACCGGCAACGGCTGCGTCTTTCACGCCACCAGCAGGCTTGAAGCCAACTTTCGGATTCTTGGCCTTGATCACTTCCATCATGATGCGCGCCGCTTCCGGAGTCGCATTGACCGGCACCTTACCGGTGGAGGTCTTGATGAAGTCGGCACCGGCATCGATACAGATCTCGGAAGCGCGACGGATCAGCGCCTCTTCTTTCAGCTCGCCGGTTTCGATGATCACTTTCAGCAGCACCTTGGCACCACAGGCCTCTTTACAGGCTTTGACCAGATCAAAACCGATCTGTTCATTGCCGGCCATGAAGGCACGGTACGGGAACACCACGTCCACTTCATCAGCACCGTAGGCGACAGCGGCACGGGTCTCGGCCACGGCGATCTCGATGTCGTCGTTGCCGTGCGGGAAGTTGGTCACGGTCGCAATGCGTACGTCGGCAGCGCCGATCTCACGCAGGGTCTTGCGAGCGATAGGGATAAAACGGGGATAGATGCAGACGGCGGCAGTCAGGCCAGCCGGTGACTTGGCCTTATGGCACAGGTCGATCACCTTCTGATCGGTGTCGTCATCGTTCAGGGTGGTCAGGTCCATCAGGTTCAGGGCGCGCTGAGCGGCCACTTTCAGATCAGTCATTCTGTTCTCCAAAGTCTCGATTTAATCCAGATAACCGGGCACCGCCATACCATCCAGCGATGGATGCACAGGCAGTAATCCCCCAGCTATACGGGAATGGAATTACAGTGCGAAGGCACCGGCACTATCGGGATGCTATTCAAAACACCCTGCAGGCACTGCGACTGTAAATAAGGCAAGAGCCCTGTCACTTTCTTACAAAAGTGCGGACTTGGTTCCATGAAGACTTGAGAAAGGCAGACAACATCTGACCCGACTTCCCAATCAATTCCATTTGACCGCCAACACCCGATTTGATCGAGTATTAGTCATTGCCAGCACCCTGCTGGCAACGCCTATTTCAGCCGAGATACCCCCTGTTTGCAAGCCGGATTTGCCAATTTCAGAGGTACCTCACATCTGGCAAATCCAGGTCTAAAAAAGCCTTACGAAAAGAAACGAGTCAGGATCCAAGAGTAGGCCAATCCCCCCAGATAGACCCCGACGATCCCCATTACCCCGGACAAAACGGGAGGTGCCGGGATCGGCAATTTGAGGAAAGAAAACAACAAACCAACTATAAAGCCGGCCACCATCGCCAGTAGCACTTCATTCATATAACCTCCGATTTGACTCATTTTATTATTAGTTTAGATAGGAAAACGGTTGTCACCGCTCCATACGCGAACGCCACGGCAGGTGCCGTGGCGTTCGTGTTTATACCCTGTCAGTCAGGCGACGATTACATGCCGGACAGTGCCAGGAAGAAGCCAGCGATAGTGGCAGACATCAGGTTGGACAGAGAGCCAGCCAGTACGGCTTTCAGACCAAAGCGTGCAATGGTGCCGCGGCGGTTCGGCGCCATGGACCCCAGACCACCCAGCAGGATGGCAACAGAGGAGAGGTTGGCAAAACCACACAGTGCGAAGGAGATGATCGCCTTGGTGTGATCGGACATGGCCACACCGTTGATCAGTACTTCGTCTTTCAGGTACGGAGCGAAGTTCAGGTAAGCCACGAACTCGTTCACTACCAGCTTCTGACCGATGAAGGAACCGGCAACCACTGCTTCATTCCAGGGCACACCGATCAGGAACGCCAGCGGGGAGAAGATCCAGCCCAGCAGCAGTTCCAGAGAGAGTTGCGGATAACCGAACCAGCCACCCACACCGGAGAAGATGCCGTTGATCATGGCGATCAGACCGATAAATGCCAGCAGCATGGCGCCGACGTTCAGGGCCAGTTGCATACCGGCAGAGGCGCCAGCAGCAGCAGCGTCAATGACGTTGGCAGGCTTGTCATCCAGCTCGGCATCGGCAGAGCTTTCGTCGTAGTTCGGGGTCTCGGTCTCGGGAACCAGCAGCTTGGCGAACAGCAGACCACCCGGTGCAGCCATGAAGGAGGCAGCAATCAGGTACTCCATCTTCACGCCCATGGAGGCATAACCGGCCAGTACGGAACCGGCAACGGAAGCCAGACCACCACACATGACGGCGAACAGCTCGGAGTCAGTCATCTTGGAGATGTAAGGACGAACCACCAGCGGCGCTTCAGTCTGACCGACGAAGATGTTGGCAGTTGCAGAGAGGGATTCGGTGCGGGAAGTGCCCAGCACTTTCTGCAGGCCGCCGCCCAGCAACTTGATGACCATCTGCATGATGCCCAGGTAGTAGAGCACGGCAATCAGGGAAGAGAAGAAGATGATGACCGGCAGAACACGGAAGGCAAAGATAAAGCCGCCGCCACCGAATACTTCAAACATCTTGTTGCTGACCAGACCGCCGAACAGGAAGTCGATCCCGTTCTGGCCGTAGCTGATCACGCTGGATACCGCATCGGACACGCCGACCAGGATATCGCGACCAACCGGAACATAGAGTACAAACGCCCCCAGACCGGCTTGAATTGCGAACGCACCGACAACGGTACGTACGTTGATTGCCTTGCGATTGCTGGAGAACAGCACCGCGATAAGGACGAGCGTCGCCATCCCTACCAGACCCATGAACAAATTCATTATTATCTTCCTCTAGTAGCACCTGGCTTGTTAGTGAGTTGTTATTAAACCCAACTAATCAAGGGGAGCGCATTATACTAATTAAAGTCCGATAAAATAGAATGCTGGTCACATTTTATCGTTATCAAAATGCCCAAGTGTCACAAAATTAGACAGCAAACGATTTTTACGCTCATTTTTTTTCCTGACAACTAAATCAGGTGTTGCAAATTTGTTTCATGACAATAGGTCGTGATGGAAAAGATGCCGGGCAGTTTCAAATAACACCTTGGCAACATCTACCGATGATTCCTCCCGCAATGTCATCAATATTTCTGCTATTTTCGGCAGCGCTTCCGGGGTATTCCGGGTGCCTTGATCACCTTGTAACGGCATATCGGGCGAATCGGTTTCCAGCACCAAAGCCTCGAGCGGCATAGCCCGAAATACCTCTCGCGTCTTGTTCGCCCGCTCAAAACTGATTACCCCGCCCACCCCGAGTCGAAAGCCTAGTTGCCAGAAGGCCTCCGCCTGCTGCAACGAACCGCTGAAAGCATGGATCACCCCGCCACGAGGCGGCTTGAAACGGCGCAACAGCTTGGCCACAGTGTCATTGGCACGCACCGAGTGGATCATCAGGGGAAGCCCGACATCGGCAGCCAGCCGGATCTGAGCCTCAAACAGCGCACGCTGCCCCTCCTGCGGCACGTGAGAACGGAGGTCCAGCCCGCACTCGCCAATGGCCACCAGCCCGGCAGGCTGGCTCATCACCAGCGTTCGCAGCCGTTCCATCACCCCCTCACGCTGTTCACCGGCATACCAGGGATGAATGCCCAGACCATAAAAGAGGCCGTCATGTTGCTCTGCCAGTGCCATCACACGAGTCCAGTTATCCTCTGCGATGGCAGGAATGATATACTCCGTCACCCCTAATGCCCGACAACGGGCCAGCAGCGCCTCCCTGTCCTGGTCGAACACCGGAAAGTCGAGATGGCAATGGGTATCTATCAGCTGCATATCACTCACACCTGTTTGCGGTATTTAATGGGTCATTGAACATGATGAACAACAGAAACAACGGCTTTACCCTGATTGAACTGGTGCTGGTGATCATAGTGCTGGGGATCCTGGCCGTCACCGCCCTGCCCCGCTTTATCAATATCAAGGATGATGCCCTGAAAAGCACGGTCTCGGCGACCGCAGGCAGCTTTGCCAGTGCAGTTCAGCTGGCTCATGCTGGATGGGCGGTGAAAATGCAGGGACAAGCAATCGCGCTCTACAATCTGAGCAGCTTTGGTAAAGGCAAATTGGATATCAATCGATATGGTTGGCCAACGGGCTCGAAGGAAGATCAAGGGAGTGCGGGAAGCGATAAACCATATCAGCCGGGCTCAGGTAACCATATATCGGTCAACAATGATGATGACTGTGAATTGCTATTCAATGACCTGCTTGATGGAGACCAAACGGTCACCCCCATAGCTCCCAACGCTGTGAATATCCCAGAAGGGTTTGATTATCTATCCACACAAGTCGGTTCAGGCCATCAAGATGAGGATGAAGGCAACGAGAAACACTTCAACTGCCGCTATATCCTGCGCGACTCAATCAACCGCTTCCAAACCAGCTCGGATTATCTAAATGGCCTCGGCTTCGAGTACAACAGCGTTACCGGCGCCGTGACCCGCAATTTTGATTGAGCTCAGCCTCTTCTGCGCCAGCTCGCTCTTGGCTTGAATCATCATCATAACGAACCGGCGTACAGCAGCGCCGGTTCTCCTGGGTGAGGCCCCACTCCTCACACCACGCATCGTAACGGGCCAACCAACGCAGCAATACCCCCTTCATCGTCACACCTCCGCCAACAGATTCAGGTCAAAAACCATCCTAATCAGAGTCGGCAAGGGGAGCAAGTCATCCCCACGACCGCGATCGGGCGAAATAAAAAAAGAGCCGGTCAGCATAGCTGACTGGCTCTTTTAACATTCCCCGAAGAGATTGCCCGATGAGCGACAGCTCATCCGCCTCACAGGCTCTTCAGTTTCTCTTCCGGCAGGGCCAGCTCGTCGTTGTGGTTGACGCCGATACCGCGCTTCAGCACATGACGGGCGATGGCGTGCGCCTCTTCCAACGAGTGCATGCTGTAGGTGCCGCACTGATACTCGTTCAGCTCGGGGATCTTGCCCTGCTCCTGCACGGTCAGCACGTCGCTCATGGCGGCCTGCCAGGCGGCGCCAACCCGGGCTTCGTCCGGTGCACCGATCAGGCTCATGTAGAAGCCGGTACGGCAACCCATGGGGGAGATGTCGATGATCTCCACCCCATTGCCGTTCAGGTGATCACGCATGAAACCGGCAAACAGGTGCTCGAGGGTGTGGATGCCGCGCTCGGAGAGGATCTCCTGGTTCGGCACGCAGAAACGCAGGTCGAACACGGTAATGGTGTCCTTGTTCGGGGTCTGCATGGTCTTGGCAACACGCACCGCCGGCGCAGCCATGCGGGTGTGGTCAACGGTAAAACTGTCCAATAACGGCATTTCTGACTCCTGATTTGGTTACCAGAACCAGCCCCCGCTGGAGAGCTGATCCTTGCATTGTCGATACTGGGCGCCGTAGCGCTGGGCGCGGGCCTCCACCTTGCGGGATGTCTTCATAAGCCATCCCTTGCTGCGGTAGCTGCCACGCCGATAGCCACCCCACCCTTCGTGATAGTTGAGATACTGGCCATACGCATCCCACTTGGAGGTGCCGTTCAGCCGCTGGGCCTTGTGAGTGTACCAGCCCATGAAGTCGATGGCGTCGGCAAAGTCGTCGCGATCGCTCCAGCCGTTGCCGGTTTCCCGCTGGTAGTCGGCCCAGGTTTCATCTTTGACCTGGGCATAGCCGTAGGCCGAACTGGCCCGCCCGGTCGGGATGAAGAGGAAATACTGCATCGGCGGCTGGGCATCGTGCACGAAGGAGGATTCCTGATACATCATGGCCATCACCACATGGATCGGCGTCCCCCACTTCTCGTTCATCTTGAGCGCGGCCTTGTGCCACTCCGGCTTCTCGCGAAAGATCTGGCACAGATTTTCCGGCTGGGCCGGCGGGCGGGTACTGCACGCAGTGAGTACTGCCAGCAGGCCGGCCACCGCCACTATGCGCTTTCGGGACATCAGAGCAGAACTTGTTTTGCTCTCCTGAACATAACGAGGCAAAAACGACATCAGATAGCGTCTTCGTTCTCTTCGCCGGTACGGATACGAATGACGCGCTCCACCTCGCAGACGAAGATCTTGCCGTCACCAATCTTGCCGGTGCGGGCGGTATTCTGGATCGCTTCCAGACAGGCATCGAGATCCTCGTCCTGTACCACCAGCTCCACTTTCACTTTGGGCAGAAAGTCGACCATATATTCGGCACCGCGATAGAGCTCGGTGTGACCCTTCTGGCGACCGAAGCCTTTGACTTCGGAGACGGTCATGCCGTTGATGCCGATCTCGGCCAGGGCTTCGCGCACATCGTCCAGCTTGAACGGTTTGATGATGGCTTCAATCTTCTTCATGGTGACTCCTTACCAGTTCTGTTTACCGAACCCGGAAGTAATGGGGTAACGGCGATCCTTACCAAAGTTGCGAGCCGTGATGCGGGGCCCGACCGCCGCCTGACGGCGCTTGTATTCGTTGAGATCCACCAACCGGATCACCTTGCGTACCACCGCTTCCTCGAACCCTTCTGCCACCATGTCGGCGACCGAGGCATCCTCTTCCACATAGCGTTTGAGGATCGCATCGAGGATGTCGTAGGGGGGCAGACTGTCCTGATCCACCTGATCCGGCGCCAATTCTGCCGAAGGGGGGCGGTCGATAACCCGCTGCGGGATCACGTAGTCGACCGAGTTGCGATACTCGCACAACTTGAACACCAGCGTCTTGGGCACATCTTTCAGCACATCGAAGCCACCGGCCATGTCGCCATAAAGAGTCGCATAGCCGACAGCCATCTCGCTCTTGTTGCCGGTGGTCAGCACGATACGGCGACGCTTGTTGGAGAGCGCCATCAACAGCACGCCACGGCAGCGCGCCTGCAAGTTCTCCTCGGTGGTGTCGCGGGCAGTCCCTTCAAACAGCGGTGCCAGCTGGGCCATAAAGCCCTCGAACATGGGCTCGATGGAGATGATATTGAACTCCACCCCCATCCGCTCAGCCTGCTCCTTGGCATCCTCCACGCTCATCTGGGCGGTGTAGCGGAACGGCATCATCACTGCCTGCACCTTGTCGGCCCCGATGGCATCGGCCGCAATGGCCAGCGTCAGCGCCGAGTCGATGCCGCCAGATAGGCCCAGCACAGCGCCGTGGAAGCCGTTCTTGGTAACGTAGTCGCGCACTGCCAGCACCAGCGCCTGATAGGTCTCGGCCAACGGCTCGAGCGGCGCAGCGGGTTCCCGCTCCTTCACCGGCTGACCATCAGCAAAACGTACCAGCGCCAGCTCTTCGGCAAACGGGGCCAGCTTGTGGGTCAACTCGCCCTGGCTGCTGAACACCTTGGAGCAGCCGTCGAAAATCAGCTCATCCTGACCGCATACCTGATTGAGGTAAACCAGTGGCAGACCGGTCTGATCGCAGCGCTCGGCCATCAGCTCGCGGCGGATCCAGGGTTTCTCCTGATCATAGGGCGAGGCATTGATAGTGAGCAGCAGCTCTGCCCCCGCGGCCTTGGCGGCCAGCGCCGGACCCGGCTGCCATAAATCTTCGCAAATGAGCAGCCCCAGCTGGTGACCACGGAACGGCACCACACAAGTCTCGGTCGCGGCGGTGAAGTAGCGCTTCTCGTCGAATACCCCGTAGTTGGGCAAGTCCTGCTTGAAGTAACGGGCAATCAGCTTGCCTTGCTCATAGAGGGAGGCGGCGTTATAGAGCGCCTCCCCTTCACGCCAGGGATGGCCCACCAGAATGGCGCAAGCACCTTGCCATGCCGCGATTCGGGTCAGCGCGGCTTCCACCCGGACCATCAGGTCGGCGCGCAGTAGCAGATCTTCCGGAGGATAGCCGGTCAGGGCCAGCTCGGAGCAGACCAGCAGATCGGCACCTTGCCGCTCGGCCTGAGCCGCCGCAGCGAGCACTTTGTCAGTGTTATCTTCGATGGCGCCTACCGTCAGATTCAACTGGGCAAGCATCAGAGAGAGGGCTTTTGCCATGGCGATGCATCTTGTATTCGAAAATGATGGGGAATGATAAAGAAAAGGCGCTGGCTGTGCCAGCGCCCCGGATTCAAGGGGTGCAACTTAGATTGGTTGCGTTGGTTACACCATTGTCCACCAGCAGGGCACAAGGACCGCTAATCACCTGACCGTTGGCAGGCGGTGTCATGGCAATGCTCAGAGAAGCGGGCTTCAGCAAATAGGCTGTATTGCCCTGGGCACTATAAGAAAAACTTATCACCAGAGTACTGTTTTGCGGAGCAGTACAGACATAGGTGGCCGGCTGGTTGTTAGCTTGGGGTTTATCAATGCGGCAAGTGGCACCACTAGTAGTCGTAGTGGGCGGATTCAGCCCGTTAAAGGTATTCTTATTGCACGCCGTAGGCGATGAATCCTTGTTACTGACTTTTTCTAGGCACTCGATCCGCCCTGATACCGTGAGGGTTGGCACCGTCTGGGAGCTGGTATCGACCGAGATAGGCATGATGGCGACCTTGGCCTCATTTCGGTCTACCGGTGAGATAAGCGAAGCGGTGATCCCCGAGTTACCCTGATAGGCAGTCACCTTGATCGATGCACTTTGCAACACGTTGGATGCATCCTTGGTGCTCTTCTTGGCGGACAGATAGCCACGGCTATAGCTACCAAAATAATAGCTGCCAAGATCAACGACAGTCTTGACCGGCTCGTTGGTCACACCGACATAGTCAGAGGCACTGCCAGTCAACTGGCCACTCAATGGCACCAGACTCCACTCCGCCAGCATGGTCAGATTGATATCCTGAAACGGGACCTTGGCCAACAGATCCTGAGAAGTCAGATCGAGCTTCGCGAGACTGTCTGGCGAGAGCAGATCCACGTAGATACCTCTGGCAATCAACTGGGCGGTCCCCGTATTCATGGTGATCTTGGTGCTGGTATCTCCTCCTGTCGCAGCATTGGCAGGCAACCAATCCGCAAACTCGGTGATCGTCGGCGCCGTAGCCGTGGGGTTTGCGGTCCAGTTGAGAATGTTCTTCTGCCAGGTGATGTAGGTAGTAACTACGTACTTGATGTAGTTCTGATAGCTAGTCTGGTTTGCGGGCTTGGCAAGAAAATCAGCGCTGGTCACGATAACTTTGATCAGGTTCCAGTCCGGCAGGGGACGATAGTAGCCATCAAGCCTGACAAAGCGGCAGGCATCCACATAATCGCCGCTATTGACCGATGAGAGGCCACTGTTGTAGCGCAGTCGGCTGGTATTGAGTGGAGCGTAAAACTGCTCGAAACTGCTGCCGCTACCATCGAAATGATCCTTGCAGCAGCTGGTGCAGAGACTCGGTTGATCTCTGACACTGCTATTAAGTACCCCGGTCTGCTTGGTAACCTGAGAGCCCACGTTCCAGTACAACAGATTGCTGCTGGTCAAAATGGCCTTACCTGGCAAGTAGGCATTAACGCTCGAGCCATAGCTGCAGGAACAGGAAACCGATGCCAGATCCTGCAGCACCTGTTGGGTATTGCCACCATTGTCTGGCTTATAGGTAACTGTCTCGAATTGCACCAATTTGCCGACAGTACCGTCCTTGGAGGTCACGGTGGGCAATGGCTTGCTGGTCTCTTGTTTGCGCCCTTCCTGGTCAATCTGGATGGAAATGACATCAGGCGCAACCCCGGGGGTATAAACCACATGGGGCGGTTCGCGACTGGTATCCAGCCCCCCGTTAAACTGATTCTGGGTTAACGACTCCACCGGCGATACAGCGCCAGAAAGCAGCAAGGAATGAGACTGCCCGACGCTGTCACTCCAGCTGACGGTTACATTAACCACCTTTCGGCCAGGGTAGGCACGCAAGTAACCCGCCGGGATAGCCGTTTGCCAAGCAGAACCATTCCAGTACTGGTTACTGACAGACCAAGTAAGAGCATAAGTCCCACCACCATCGGGAGGAGTGGCCGAGCTGGAACCGGCCGCGATACTGTTATAGGCAGTGAGCGGAGAAACCGCACTCACCACCCCATTGAAGGTACGAAATGCATCCAGCTTTGACTCCGCCAGCCGCATGGCTACTTCATAGCGGCGACTATCCTGAGAGGTATTGAGCAATGAACGAGACATAGCCACCAGTCCAGCAACCCCCACCCCCAGCAGAACCAGAGTGATCAAAATCTCTAACAGCCCAAATCCCTTGTGCGGTTTCATACATGCTCCTACCAATCGCGCCAGCTACCAGGCACCAGATTGATGCTCTGAAACGCCGCCCCATTTTCGATATTGCTCAACACCGCCTGATCATACTTGGCATCAAAGGTACCGTTAGCCGTTTTGCCCAGTTGATAGTTGGCCACTACAGCACCATTGACGATGGCCCCCCCTTTCAAGCTGATATCGGTAGTCGTAGTTGCAGGTGTGGATGAATAGGCAAACACCAGTCCATAGAGGGTGGCGCTCCCATTTACTGTCAGATTGCCATTGCGCACGATGAGTACTACAGGCGCAGATGTAGACCCAATTGATCCACCCGGTTTACAGTCTCCATCGACAATAATCAGGCCGCTCGATGCCGTCGAAAGCGAATCACAATTTTTCAGTAGTTGTACTGCTCGCGACTCCAGATTGGCCCACCCTGTAGCGTCGTCATTTTCATTGAACAGATACCAGACCAGATCAGTGGGGAATGCAGTATCATTGTCTTTTATGTCCGACTGTTTATCGCCCTTCTGACTAATGTAAGCACTGCACCCGCCGCTGTAGTCCCCCTGATGGCAGGTCTGGCCAGAACCATTGGTCAAATCCACATTGCCATTTGTCCAGACTGATAGCGGGACGCCCGGTCCTCCACCGTTGGGGTTAGCCACCACTGTAAAGTTGCCGGATACTGCCATGCCACCAGCAATCGTCAGAGGGGCCGCCGGTGTGCCCGCCAATACGCTTATCTTGATGGCCTTAACTTCAACCTCGGCATTGGCAGTACTGTCCACCAAGCTCGCCATAGCGCGCACTCTAACAGGAACTACATTCGCCCCACCGACAACCACTGCCGGTTCGTCCTGTGCCTGCAGGGTATAATTTCCAGCTGAAACAGTGATAGATATACCGCTACTAGGGGTACGCCAAGCAGCATCTTGCGTGAGCCGTCCAACCCCATCCGAGAGGCCCAGCTCGGCCAGTGCAAGTGCCTGGCGATACTGTACTTCATTAAGACTGACACGACGGTCTGCTACCATCAGTTTGCCCGCCAGCAATGAAATGCCAAGCAGGATCACAATAAGCAATAGCGTAATAGTGAATGTGGTAAAGCCAAGATGACGTTTCATGGCATCAATACCCGTCGTTACGCAGCTTGATATCACGCTGCAGGGTGAGTTTAAGTGCGGGATTCGCCTTTAACTGACCCGATATGCTCAAACGTACCGTTCTCGCGCCAGCCGAGGCACTGCTTCCAAGGAGCGAAAAAGTCAGGTCAGTCACCTCAATAGTGTCATCGGTGCTAAGTAAATTACCTGTGCTGCAACTGGAACCAAGTTGTACCCCTTTGTCAGCACTGTCGTAGCTGTAAATAAAGGTTTCATTGGTACCAAGTATTCCATTGTTATCATCATCGTATTTCAGCCTGATACAGCGATAAATCTTGGAGCCACTGATCGTTTCACTCCTCAAATCGCTGGTGGTATCAAAATAAAATGGCGATTTGACACCCGATGCAGCACCGAGGAATGCAGTCGCAGCCTGGTCGTAACCGGTTCGCTGTACATCGCGGGCAATCATATCGGTGATACTTTGCAGTTCCTGATTTAGACGACTCACCTGCATCGATGTTTGATTGGCCTTGAGAATAGTGGCGAACAAGGATGTTACTGCCGCGACCAAAAACAAACCTGCGACCATGGCCACCATTAACTCGACTATGTTAAAGCCTCGTGCCAGACCTAATCGCATGGAGAGCTCCCCGTTACAGGCTCGGTTCTCACTCGGCCATTCGTGGCAATAATAACCCTGTGCTCAGAGGCACCGTTCTTCAGACAAATAGAACCATTGCCCAAACCGCCACTGCCGTGAAGATCTTTGAATGAGCCTCTGCGATTATTGATTTCAAGAGCATGTTCAGAACCGGATAACTCATAGTTTGTAGTCAGAGTAATACCCTTAAACTCGCTGGCATCGACGCCCTTGCGACCTTCAATAGCAGAACATGAATCCATGCAGCTATTACATGTAGAATCAAGAGCTATGCGATAGCACCAATTGGCCTGCCCCGCATTAAATATCTTGAAGATAATCGGTTTATTACGTTTGATAGCCTCAGACTTGAGCAGCATGATATCCGTGTAAACAGCTTGGGTAGCCGCCTTGACCATCTGTTCCTGGCGCAATGACTGGTAACTGGGAATAGCCACGGTTAGTAGCAGGGCGACCAGAGCCATGGCGATCATCAATTCAATCATGGTAAAACCGGCTGAGCGCCCCTCTGTGAATTCCATTGGCTAAATACTCCTTTCTTTTCGCTCATGCCAGTAGAGTATGAGGTCAGTACTATCCTATAGTATCTACCTGTTTAACGAACCCTGCCGCGCCCATGAGAATCAAACAATCTGGAATCACCCTGCTGGAATTGATGGTGGTCGTTGCCATTGTTGCCATTATTGCTGCTGTCGCCTACCCGAGCTTTACCGACGGTCTGCGTAAATCTCGTCGAGCCGATGCCATCAAGGGCTTGTTGACCATGCAGCTCAAACAGGAAGAATTTCGCATCTCCAATGCCAGTTACAGCAGTGCGATAGCCAGTGTGGGCAACCCAACCAGCGACTACTACACCTTTAGCATTTCTGGCGCCACCGCCACCGCCTACACACTGGTAGCCACCAGCAAGGGGGCCCAGGTCGGTGACAAGGCTGGCAGCACGGCCTGTGATACCCTGACTATCAACAAGGCCGACATCAAGCACCCTGCCGAGTGCTGGAACTGAACGCTACCAGCATTCGGTGGCTGTCATGGTGGCTCGTGATACCCCCTGCAGTCCGCTCTGATCGAGGGTCAACAATCCACAGGGATCGCCATTCATCACACCGGTCGGAATAGCGGTCAGGGTATAACGTGCCCCACTGGCATTGAGCGCCACATTGTAATAAGCAGCACCACCATCCCTCGGTAGGGTCGCCAGGCCGGCAGAGGTCAGGTTACCTGCGTCATAATTGCCGCTGGCGGTAAACTCCCGCTCCAGATATTGTGCAGCTTCCAGCAATACGGCCTTAGCTTCGGCTCGCTTGGCTGCCGCCATGTAGTTGTTGTAACTGGGATATGCTATCGCGGCCAGAATGGCGACCACTGCGACCACTATCATCAACTCAATCAGGGTAAAACCACGTTCCATGCCAACCTCTACTCCAGTTGCAACCAGGACTGACGGCCACCCAGATCGCCTGCCCCCTCTTCCAGCGTGACCGAGATATTACCACTGGAGCCGCTGATATATTTGCGCTCCATCTCGGCATCCTCCACCACGCTTGGCGTCGTGGTGAGCTCATCAAACTGTTTCC
This sequence comes from Aeromonas sp. 600479, assembly GCF_049175515.1. NCBI lineage: Bacteria > Pseudomonadati > Pseudomonadota > Gammaproteobacteria > Aeromonadales > Aeromonadaceae > Aeromonas > Aeromonas sp. 600479. The sequence goes on along the minus strand of NZ_JAAKVF010000014.1, from coordinate 43,816 downwards.
CGCTGACAGGTACCTTGATATCATTACCAGCATCATCCTTGATCGCGACATAATCATCATCGTTAACAGCCCCGTCGCCGTTAACGTCAAACACCGAGTAGGTTAGTCTGGCACCCGAGATGGGATCCAGCTCCATCAGCCAGGAGCGGCCACCAAAATCACAGGCATCCGCTGACGGAATCAATGTGTTGAAAATTAAACGCTTATGCCGATAGAGCATCTCGGAGACAGCCCGTTCCCCTACCCCCTTGCTCAAGCTTGGCGATTTCAATAGCAGATACCAACCCTTTTGGCTGGTGTAATTGACATTCCGGTTGGAGACAACCCTCACGTTGAACTTGATAGTGGTGCCGTTGGCCACAAACTCATGGGTGATGCTCTGCTGCAACAGCTGACTACTGAGCACGGTAGCCCCCGTATCCCAGATACCGTACACCGCTTCCAGCCTCGGCGTGGCGGGAACCAGTTTGTCATCATTGGTAAAATAACTGCCAGTCCCCATCATTACCATAACCCCCCCCTTAGGGTGACGAATAGCCAAAGGGCGCATGGTAATCGGCTGACGCGTACTGGCACTGCAACTACCATTACAGGCCTGAAACATCGGCGTGGGCTTGCTGCCCGTTTTCAATGCACTTCCCCACTGGGCACTGTTGTTGCCGGTCAGATCGAATTTCCACAGATTGCCGTGCAGGTCACCGGCATAGACATAGTCGACAATCCTGTCCCCGTCTTGATCTACCGGTAAGGGGGAAGATAAACCATTGGGCTCGCTGGCCGACCCCACCTGGGTATCGATCTCCTTGATAATGGCGCCAGTTGCCAGATCCAGCACAAATAGCCTCGCAGTCTGGCTGGTGCTGTTGTAACCATTGGCAACCAGAGCAACCCATTTGTTGTCGGCTTTGACCCGGACCAAAGTGGGTGCCGCCAGTGCAACCCCCATTTCGCTATTGGTGAACTCCCACAGCATCTTATCTGCGGTGAAGTTATCCGGGGCCGTCACATCGATGGCAAATACCGCCTTGCCACCGGCACCAGTGGATCCCAGCAAGATGCTCTTCCAGCGACTGCCCAGATAGGCATCGCCCACCTTGGGCGTCCCATCCACATAGTAGCGATGGCTGTAATTCGGTCTGGTCAACTGAGTCAGCTCGCCCAGCAGGCTGGACGGGATATAGGCCAGCCGCTCGACACCGTCGGAGACTCGAAATCCGTGCAGCATACCGTCATTGGCACCGACATAGAGCATGGGGGTGCGGCGGGTAATCGCCGTTGAGTCTAGAAAAGCCTGGTAACCCTCCCGCTCTGGCTGGGTCAGACCGACTGCACTGCTGTAACCGTAATCACGCTTGCCCACATAGACGGGATCTGAATTAATGATGTCTCCAAGCAGATCGCTACGATTGCGAAACGCACCGCCATTGCGCTGCTCGCCACTGCGCTCACCGCGCAGATAGGCGACGCGGCTTTCTCCCTGGTTGTCACCAGCAACATTGAATAGAGCCCGGTTGGCCACATTCAGCGTATCCCAACGGAAGGGGATGCCGACACCGTCTTGCCGGGTGAAAATATTGCGTGCTGAAGGCTCGGGGATCAAGGTAGCAGCATCCCAGGCGATCTCCCCAAGGGTGCCATCGCTGTTCAGCGGGATCGAGACCAGTTGCCCCGACCAGTCGCCGCTGTTATAGCGGGCTTGGTAGATGTGGGTATTGCTGTCCAGCCGGGTTGCGTTGGCAGTCACCGAGCTGGCGGAGCTGTTGCGGGCCGCGATCTGGGCCAGGGTGCTGCTCAGGGCTGCGGCGAAGGTATCCGGATCCGCCGCGCTGAAAAAGCTCCCCTTGCTGTTGAGTGCCGCGTGCCACAGGTCATCAATCTTGTACTCCGGAATGTAGGTCGCATTCTTGTACTCCTTGTCATCCGGATCATGGGGATTGGGCCAACGGCTCGGGATACCGTTGGCAGGATTGAGGGAACCGTTGACGCCAAGCCCGACGGTAAAGTTGACCAGATGCTGCCAATTGGCCGGATCCGCCGTGCTGGTCGGCACCTTGTTGGCGAGATCGGGGCGCAGATCGGTCTTCCAGTACTGGTAGGCCACATCGGCCAGCGTATTCTCGATGCTATCTTTGTCCTGATCGCCGACCCAGGGAGAATTTCCGTTCCAGTAGCCATCAGTCATCAGGATGTTGTAGCTCTGCCGGCAGGTGAGGTGGGGCAAGGTGCTGCCGGCACTGGCCGCCCAGGGGCCGTTTTTGTCAGTGCGGGAGAAGTACTCCCCCACGTCCTTCAGACTGGTGCGCAGCGGCGTGCCGGCGGCCGGAATATCGCGGCTGTAAAGGTCGCTGAAAAAGGCGCTGCGATCGGTTCCGGAGAAAGGCGCCACCCCGCGGATCACACTGCCGCTAGCATTGATGGTGGCAAACCCCACCCGGAGGGCCTGCCCTTGGCTGGCAAAGGCACGGCCGACCCCGGCACGAGCCGCTAGGATCCGTGAGCGGTAGTAGGTATACCAGTTGGCAAAGTTCTGGATCTCCTCGTCATAAGTACAAACGGGGGCGCTCTTACAATCACTGCGATTGGGCCGCCCGCCATAGGTGCTGCCGGACTTTATCTCGACCCGGGTATAACTGCTCACTTTCTTCACGTCACCACTGCCCTTGTAGGCAAAGTAGACGGCTGGCCAGAAGGTCTCGTCATCTTTGTAATCGGTGGAAGAGAATCCGGTGTAGTAACGCAGGGACTTGGAGCGGTTGTTCTTGGTCAGATCACGACAGCCGGCGGCGGTATTGAAGGGGTTGTGCGGTGCACAGCTGATGCTGGCATTCGCCATCGGGGTACCATCCGCCTTGGCCCAAGGCCGATAGCTCTGCTGCGGGTTGTAGTAGAGTTTGTTGTTGTTGCTTGAGCGGGTATAGGCATTGCGGTCGTTATTGCTGGTGAAAGTCACGGTCCGGTTGTCATAATCCTCGCTGCCATAGACATTGTCGGCTCTGGGGTAGACGTAGCGAGCGCTGTTCTCAATCAACCCCTCCGGCATCAACTCGAAATGCATCGAGCCCGAATCATCCAGGGTAAACATGATATTGGGATCGGCCCGGGTGCCGAGATAGAGGGGAACCTGGGCAATATCGAGCGCCGCCTGTGCCGAAGCACAGCAGAGCATCACTGAAAGGCCAAAACCAAGTTTGCCCATACACCGCCTCCTAGCGACTATAGGTCGATTGCAACAGCACCCGGCTCTCGTCAGAGAGACCAAATCCCCTTGCAGTAATACGATATAGACGACGCTCACTGATGGGCTCATCGACTGCCAGATCCTCGCTCCCCCCCTGGGTATAGGGCAACCGTTCGATAAAGTATTCGGGAGCGCGCCCCGCCAGACCACTGTTGGTATAGGTACGCCAGGCGGTCGAAGGGGAGGCAGGATCCACCGCGGTGTCGATAAATTCATACAGGCCCGCGCTGTTGTCATAGGGACCCGAGTTGCCAGCCTCGATATAGCGCTCGGCAGCGCGCAGGCCCGCTTCTGCCGCCTGCAATGCCTGCAGAGCCTCTTTCTGGTTACCCGCCATCTTCTCTTGCAACTGCGCCCCACGCATGCTGGCCATACCCAGCAGGCTCACCATGACCAGAAAAATCAGGCTGATCACCAGCGCCATCCCCTGCTGTCGATCCATCATGACTGGGCTCCTCAAGGTAGCCGATTGCGCAGCGCAACTGTGGTTTCGGCGACCCAGTACCAGTTGCGATCGGTCGCCCGGAAGGTGGCTCCGGCAAAGCTAAGGGCCTGCGGAGACGACACCACATTACCCTGGTTGCTGCGCATCAAAAGTTGCACTCCAATCCCCAGTACATTGTCCCAGTTTGGATTACCTGCGGCGCTCACGTAGCGATCTGCCGCACGATCCCGGTTCTGATCCTCGCCGAATGTAAGTTGCATATTGGCAACCCCTTCGATAAGGGGCATACCTGCAGCCACCCCGTTCTTGCGATAAAGCGCGTAGGGGCTGCTGGCAGAGGGGCGGGCGATATAGTAGAGACGGGTTTCCACCCTGTTCACGACCGAGCCAAGACCGAATCGCTCCTCGGGTGGGCTGCTGGCCCCCCCCCAGGAACTGCTGGCATTGCCTGGCGTATATTTGTTGTCATTGGAGTGGACGATATTGACCTCACGCCCCCCTGCCACGCCCTGTACTTTGGTGACCTGAAATATTCTGGCCTTCTGACAGTCGGAGACCATGACGATATCTCCCTCGCACAGATCGCTATAACCCTGTGCGCCGGAACCACAATAGTCGGCCTTGCTGGATAGCTGCTGCACAAACAGCTGGGCGGCACTGTTATGATTATCACGACTGAGCGGCACCCCAACCCCAACCGGCCCCTGAACCAACAGGATATCGCTACCCGGCATGGGTCTGGGCTCGGAACCGCTGAACAGAGCAGACAGCTCGGCTGGCAAAGTGGACGTCACATTGTCGTAACCACGCAAAAAGGTGGTGAAGTTGTAGGGCAGTGCCGTACTGTTATTGAGGGTATTGGTGATATTGACCCCCTGCTTGCTGAGACACCCCTGATAGCCCACCATACGCAGCTCTTTTTGCAGCAGATTGGTGGCAAATCCGCTATCTTCCCGCACCCGGGCAATGGCCTCGCCAGTGAGATAGGTTTTGTGATTGCCGAGAAACACCTGAATCATGACCCCCACCGTTATCAGCGAGAGCACCAGGGCGATCATCACCTCGACCAAGCCGATCCCGTGCTGGTGTAGCGGCAAACCGCTCCTGCTCATAGGTCCGTCCTCAGGATCATGCTGCGCGACGCTGGATCAGTCGACAGCCGACTGCTATCCCACTGAATAGTAATAGTGGCCCTTCCGGCACTGACCGATACGGCGCCATCGCCACCTGGTAGCTCGGCCACGACCCGCTTCCAGTGCAGCAGATCCTGAACCGCCATAGAGCTACCCGAGACAGTTTCGCCCAAGTCGATATTGTATTGCCCGTTCAGAGCCGCGCTGCGATTAGCCCGCATCATATCGTTGATCATGTATGCATACTGGGTCGCCTCGGTACGCGTCAGCGCCGACTGGTTACTCTTGAGAGCCTGCAGTTGCAGAGTAGCCATCCCCAGAATACCGATGGAGAGCACCAGTACCGAGATCATGATTTCAAGCAGTGACAAACCCCGTTCTCGCATCATGGGCAACTAGCCTCGGTAATGGAGGGGCGACCAGCGACTGTGATGTTGATATCACGGGAGGCCTCATTTCTGCACTCATCGGGACGCAGAGAAAATACCCGGGCCAAGGGAGTACGACCATCAAGAAAACCCTCGCTATTGAAACGCAGCAGGGAAGTATTGCTGCTCAGGACTCCACTCCCCATATCGGGAAAGTCTCGCAACAACTCACCATTATCCAGTATGCCGTTGCCGTTGCCATCAACCCAGATCTGCCAACCGGCCTCCCAGTGATGCTGGGTCAGGTTATCGGCAGCAGCGGAGAGGATCACTACCGTGTTGCGACGAATGGCTTCCGAGCGGGCAAGGTTGATAGCTGCAACAAAGTTGTTGGCCTGAGTATTGAGAGAAATGGTGCGCAACAAAGCGCTGAAGGAAGGAACCCCTAACGTGAGTAACAAAGAGACGAGCGCTATGGTCACCATAAGCTCGATAAGGCTAAAACCTGAACGCAAAAACATCCTGTTTCGCTCTGATTTGTTCCAGGAGGACAGACACACTCCATGTGTGCTAAGCCAGAATAAGGGCTTGCTGGCAAGTCTATGCCGGGCACTTGGGGTTTCAATCCCGGCAATGCAAAAGTTCGAGCTACATCATCAATTTTTGCTGCGATCTGGTTGCGAACATGCAAAAAGGACTCGTTGGGACCAAAAAAGCCACCTCAACGAGGTGGCTCTGGCAATAAACCGACATCTAGCAAGATGACAGGGATCAGAGGATCCGCAGCTCGGGTGGTACCTCAAACACCACGTTCTCTTCGCGACCGGGGTGCTCGGCGACGACCTTGCCACCCAACTCCCGCAGGCGTGCAATCACAGACTGCACCAGCACCTCGGGGGCGGATGCACCTGCAGTGACGCCGATCGCTTTCACGCCTTCCAGCCAGCTCGCCTCGATCATCGACGCATCGTCGATAAGATAGGCTCTGGCACCCACCTTCTCGGCCAGCTCGCGCAGACGGTTGGAGTTGGAAGAGTTGCGAGACCCCACCACCAGCATGGCGTCCACCAGCCCCGCCATCTCCCGCACCGCATCCTGACGGTTTTGGGTGGCGTAGCAGATATCGTCCTTGCGCGGCCCCTGGATCTTGGGAAAGTGCTTGCGCAGCGCATCGATGACGTCAGAGGTCTCATCCACGCTCAGGGTGGTCTGGGTGACGAAGCAGAGGTCATCCGGATTCTTTACCTTGAGCTTGGCCACATCTTCCGGTGTTTCTACCAGATACATTCCGCCTTCGCGATTCTCGTACTGCCCCATGGTCCCGATCACCTCGGGGTGACCGGCGTGGCCGATGAGCACAGCCTCGGAGCCCTTGCGGCTGGCGCGATGAACCTCCATGTGCACCTTGGTCACCAGCGGACAGGTGGCATCGAATACCTTGAGGGAGCGGGACTTGGCCATCTCGCGCACTGTCTTGGCCACGCCGTGAGCAGAGAAGATGACGATGCTGTCGTCCGGCACCTCGTCCAGCTCCTCGACGAAGACAGCGCCCGCCTCTTTCAGCTTGTTCACCACATAGCGGTTATGCACCACTTCGTGACGGACATAGATGGGGGCCCCAAACTTCTCCAGCGCGCTCTCGACAATGCTGATGGCGCGATCGACACCGGCGCAGAAGCCACGGGGGTTAGCCAGCAGAATATCCATTAATGCACCTTCTCCTCATCATCAACGCCCAGGATCTCCACCTCGAAGGTGACGGTATGACTGGCCAGCGGATGGTTGAAATCGACCGTCACCGACATCCCGGCAACTGCCCGGATGATGCCCGGCAACTCGCTGCCATTGGGCTGATCGAACAGGATGATGGTGCCAACTTTTGGCTCCACATCAGCGCCAAACTTGGCACGGTCGAGATGGTAGATGTTGTCGGGATTGGAGAGGCCAAAGGCCTGCTCCGGCGCCAGCGTGAAGCTCTTGCTCTCCCCTTCGCGCAGCCCCAGCAGGCACTGCTCGAAGGTGGGGGTCAGGCTGCCATCGCCCATCCGCAGGCGGGCAGGTTTGCCGTGCAGCGCCGTGCTGTCGGCAACCGAGCCATCTTCCAGCTTGATGGAGAAGTGGAACAGCACGCTGCTGTTAGCGGTGATCTGCTGGCTCATGCCTGCTCCTTTTTCTCACCACGGAAACCGTCCAGCACGATCATGGCGGCCCCGATAAAGATAAAGCTGTCGGCCAGATTGAATGCCGGCCAGTGCGCACGCTGCCAGTAGAAGTCGAGGAAATCGACCACATGGCCCAACACCAGTCGATCAAAGACGTTGCCGAGGGCGCCGCCGATGATGAGTGAATAGGCGATACCGCTCCAACGCTGGGTCACCGACTGCTTGCGCAGCCAGTGGATCAGCAATCCACAGATGGCAAAAGCCAGCACCGCGAAGAACCAGCGCTGCCAGCCCCCCTGATCAGCCAGAAAGCTGAATGCGGCGCCCTTGTTGTAGACGTGAACCAGGTTGAAGAAGGGGGTGATCTCCACCCCCGGGTAACCAAATGGCAGCAACTTGACCACGGCGAGCTTGCTCGCCTGGTCCAGTACAAAGGCCAGCACTGCCAGCCACAGCCAACGCAGGCCGCTTTTATGTTGAGTCATGTTCATCAGGCAAATTGACGAGTTTCGCCGTCACCCTCAACGTTGGTCACACAGCGACCACAGATCTCTTCGTGACCCGCGATGGTGCCCACATCTTCTACATGGTGCCAGCAGCGGTCGCACTTGGCGGCAGCAGACTGGGCCACGCTCAGCCACAGGTCATCACGCTCGGTCGCCACAGAGCCTTCCGGCGCAGTGTCAGCCTCAACAACCTTGGCTTTGGAGGTGAGCAGCACGAAGCGCAGCTCATCGGCCAGGGCATTCAGGCGTGCAGCCAGCTCCGGCTTGGCGAACAGGGTCAGCTCGGCCTGCAGGGAGCCGCCGATGCGCTTCTCGCCACGAGCCACTTCCAGCGCCTTGTTCACTTCACCACGCACGGTGAGGATCTCGGCCCAGAAATCGTCGTTGAGGGTTTCACCCGCTTCCAGCCCGAACAGGCCGTCGTACCACTCTTCGGTGAAGACGAACTCGCCGCGCTCACCCGGCAGCAGGGCCCAGATTTCATCAGCGGTGAAGCTCATAATCGGCGCCATCCAGCGCACCATGGCCTCGGCGATGTGATAGAGGGCGGTCTGGCAGGAGCGACGGGCCAGGCTGTCGGCCTTGGCGGTGTACTGGCGATCCTTGATGACATCCAGATAGAAGGAGCCCATCTCGATGGAGCAGAACTGCATCAGCTTCTGGGTTACACCGTGGAAGTTGTACTCGTCGAATGCAGCCATGATCTCGGCCTGTACCGCTTTGGCACGACCCACAGCCCAGCGATCCACCACTACCATGTCGGCAGGTGCCACCATGTCGGTCGCCGGATTGAAGCCGTTCAGGTTGGCCAGCAGGAAGCGGGCAGTGTTGCGAATACGACGATAAGCATCGGCAGAGCGCTTGAGGATCTCGTCGGAGACAGTCATCTCGCCGGTGTAGTCAGTGCTCGCTACCCACAGACGCAGGATGTCGGCACCCAGCTTGTTCATCACGTCCTGCGGGCTGACCACGTTGCCGATGGATTTGGACATCTTGCGACCCTGACCATCAACAGTGAAACCGTGAGTCAGCACCTGGTTGTACGGGGCCTTGTCTTTCATGGCCACGCCGATCATCAGGGAGGACATGAACCAGCCGCGGTGCTGGTCAGAGCCTTCCAGATACATGTCGGCTGGCTTGCCGTTGAACTCGGGACGGGCATCAACCACGGAGGCATGGGTAGAACCGGAGTCAAACCAGACGTCGAGGGTATCAGGTACTTTCTCGTAGTTGTCGGCATCGGCACCCAGCAGCTCGGCCTTGTCCAGATCCCACCATGCCTGAATGCCGGACTGCTCGACACGCTTGGCTACTTCATGCATCAGGCGCACGGATTCCGGATGCAGTTCCTGGGTCTCTTTGTGGACGAACAGGGAGATGGGCACACCCCAGGTGCGCTGACGGGAGATACACCAGTCAGGACGGTTCTCGACCATCGCCTGAATGCGGTTTTTACCCCAGGCCGGTACCCAGCCGCTCTGGCCTTGCTGGGCAATGCCGTCCTTCTCGATGCGCTCGATCTCTTCCAGTGCGCGCTTGCGCAGACCCTTCTGCTCCATGCTGATGAACCACTGTGGAGTAGCACGGAAGATGATCGGGGTCTTGTGACGCCAGCAGTGCGGATAGGAGTGGTTGAACACCTTGTGATGCAGCAGGGCGCCGCGCTCGGTCAGCACTTCGATCACGGAGGCATTGGCCTTGAACACATGCTGACCGGCAAACAGTTCGGTATCCGGCAGGTAAACACCGTTGCTGCCAACCGGGTTGGCCACTTCCAGACCGTACTTCTGACCGACCACGAAGTCTTCCTGACCGTGGCCAGGGGCAGTGTGTACGGCACCGGTACCGGCATCCAGGGTGACGTGATCACCCAGTACCACAGGCACGTCGAAGCTGTAGAAGGGGTGGTTGAAGCGCAGCAGCTCAAGCGCGGCGCCCTTGGCGTAACCCAGATTGTGGAACTTCTCGATACCGGCGCGATCCATCACATCCTTGACCAGCTCGGCGGCCAGGATCAGACGCTCGGGGTGCTCACCTTCAACCTGCACCAGCGCATAGTCGAGGTCGGCATGCATGGCGATAGCGCGGTTGGCCGGCAGGGTCCACGGAGTGGTGGTCCAGATCACCGCAGAGATCGGTCCCTTGCCGGTGTGGCCTTCGGCGCAGTCAAACTTGGCGGCAACGGTCGCCTCATCAACGGCCTTGAAGCGCACATCGATGGAGGGGGAGTTTTTGTCGTAGTACTCCACTTCGGCTTCAGCCAGCGCGGAGCCGCAATCGGTACACCAGTGCACCGGCTTGGAGCCTTTGTGCAGGTGGCCGTTTTCAACGATCTTGGCCATGGAGCGGATGATGTTGGCTTCGGTGCCAAAATCCATGGTCAGGTAGGGGTGTTCCCAGTCGCCCAGCACACCCAGACGGATGAAGTCGGTCTTCTGCGCTTCGATCTGGGTCTTGGCGTATTTGCGGCACTCGGTGCGGAATTCGGCAGCGGATACCTTCTCGCCCGGCTTGCCGACCATGCCTTCCACTTTCAGTTCGATAGGCAGACCGTGGCAATCCCAACCCGGCACATAGGGGGAATCAAAACCGGAGAGACCCTTGGACTTGATGATGATGTCTTTGAGGATCTTGTTGACCGAGTGACCGATGTGAATATTGCCGTTCGCATAGGGGGGGCCATCATGCAGAATGAAAGAAGGCTTGCCCGCTTTGGCGCGGCGAATAGCGCCGTAGAGATCCTGATCGTACCAACGTTTCAGCATGTTGGGTTCGCGCTTGGCCAGATCGCCACGCATCGGAAACTCGGTTTCCGGAAGATTCAGGGTGTGTTTATAGTCGCTCATCAGTCCTGGGTTCCCTTCTTTTCTAAAAGAGTGCTGGGTAAATTGAATTGTGGCAGCCCGAACCAGGCTCGGGCCGCCAGGGCATCTCGTTCGATCTGCTCTTTCAAGGCAGTGAAAGAGGCAAACTTCTGCTCTTCGCGCAGCTTGTGGCGAAGCAGCACCTTGACCTGCTGACCATATAGATCACCAGAAAAATCAAATAGATGTACTTCCAATCTGGCTTGTGTACCGCTCAAGGTCGGCCGTACACCCACATTGGCTACACCGGGGAAGGTCTTGCCGGAACATATCACTTCCACCGCAAACACGCCACCGACCGGGATCACCTGACGCTTGAGGGCCAGATTGGCAGTGGGAAAACCTATGGTGCGCCCTAGCTTGTCGCCGTGGGCCACCCGGCCGCTGATGGTGTAGGGGCGGCCAAGCATCAGCTCCACCTCCGCCATCCGGCCCGCCTTAAGGGCTTCACGCACCAGGGTGCTGCTGACCCGCTGCCGTTCGAGCTGGAAGCTCTGGGTGCTGATCACCTCGAAACCGAAGCGATGGCCCGCCTCCTCCAGCAGGTGGAAATCCCCTTCCCGCCCCTTGCCGAAGCGAAAATCATCGCCGACCACCAGATAGCGCACCCCGAGCTTCTCCACCAGCAACTGCTCGATGAAGGTCGAAGCCGCCTGCTCGGCGAAGCGGTGGCTGAAGCGCACGCAGAGCATGCGATCGATATCCAGCCCCTGCAGCGCTTCGTACTTTTCCCGCAACCGGCTCAGCCGGGCGGGCGCCGCCGTGCCGGCAAACAGCTCCAGCGGCTGCGGTTCAAACAGCATGACGCAGGCGGGCAATCCCAGCTGGGCCGCTTTCTCCTTGAGACGTGCCAATACCGCATGGTGACCCTGATGAACCCCATCAAAGTTGCCAATGGTTAATACACATCCCCGGTGACGGGGCTTGAGATTGTGAATGCCGCGAATAAGCTCCATCAGTGCCTTGTGCGTTGCTGCCATGGAAATCGGCGGATTATATATCAGGCAGCAGACATGGTCAGCTCTCATAGCCTGATTTCAACTATACGGGCCCATCACGCCCCCCCGCGGCGCCATGAGGCACTATCCCCATGGCGCCGCAGGATCACGGCTACTGCTGCCCCGATTTAAGGTGACGCGGCCGAATGCCCAGCAGCAGCAACACCACGGCATAGACCGCTGCCCCCAGCGACAGCAGCATGGTCAGCTGCAAACTGGCCTTACCCATGCTCCATGCACCCCACTGAGCCAGATCCGGCGACAGATAGGCGAGCACGCCCCCCATCAGCACGCTGGCGACCAGCAGCTTGAGGCAGAACACGCCGGTATGGCGGGAGGGACGATAGACGCTCTGCTGGTACAACCCCTTGAACAGCAAAGCCGCATTCAGAGTACCCGAGCAGGCGGTCGAGAGCGCCAACCCCACGTAACCGAGCGGGTAGATGAAGATGAGGTTGCAGACCATGTTCGCAATCATCGACATCACCCCGATCCGCACCGGCGTTTTGGTGTCCTGACGGGCGTAGTAACCGGGCGCCAGCACCTTGATCAGCATCAGGGAGAGCAGACCGGTAGTGGAGGCCAGCAGGCTGGCGCTCGACATGCTCACTTCATGCAGGCCGAACTCGCCGCGCATGAACAGCACCCGCAAAATGGGCTCGCGCATCACCGCAATGCCTATCATGGCGGGCAGGCCGAGCAGCATCACCATCCGCACCCCCCAATCCATGGTGCGGGAGAAGTCCGCCGGATCGGCATCCACATGCTTCTTCGCCAGCGCAGGCAGGATCACGGTACTGATGGCCACTGCAAACAGACCGAGGGGGAACTCCAGCAGGCGATCAGAGTAGTAGAGGTAACTGATGGCACCGGTCGCCAGGAACGAAGCCAGCATGGTGTTGACCAGCAGGTTGATCTGGCTGACCGAGACCCCGAACAGGGCAGGGATCATCAGGGTGCGGATCTTCACCACCCCGGGGTGATGCCATCCCCATTTGGGCCATACCAGCATGTTGATTTGGCGCAAAAAGGGGTACTGGAACAAAAACTGCACCAAACCGCCCAAAAAGACACCAATCGCCAGCGAGATCTCAGGTTTGTCCATCAGCGGTGCAATCCACCAGGCCGCCGCAATCATGGTGATGTTGAGAAACACCGGCGTAAACGACGAGACCGCAAAGCGGCCGAAGGTGTTGAGGATGGCCCCCGCCATGGCGGTAAAGGTGATGAACCAGAGGTAAGGGAAGGTGATTTTGAGCATCAGACTGGCGAGCTCGAACTTCTCGGCCGCAGGGCCGCCATGCAGCCAGTCCCAGAACCAGCCCCAGCCAAACAGCGCGGTCAGCACACCCGACCCCAGCACACCGAGCAGGGTGACCACAGTCACTATGCCCCCCAGCGTGCCCGCAACCGCCGCCAGCAATTCACGCACTTCCCTCTCGTCGCCATTTTTCTTGTACTCCGTCATCACGGGAACAAAGGCCTGGTTGAAGGCACCTTCGGCGAACAGGCGACGCAGAAAGTTGGGAATGCGATTGGCAAAGAAGAAGACGTCGGCGGCCACCCCGGCACCGAGCAGATTTGCGATGACCACATCGCGAACCAAGCCCATTACACGGGATGCCAGCGTCATTCCGGACACTATCATGCCGGATTTGATCAATTTCTTACTCAAGACGAGGCCTCTGGAACTGTCAGAATGAAAAGAATGCTGCTAGAATCGGCCGACAGTTTAACCGTCTCCCTACTGACACACCACCGGGAGGCGGTGTTTATTTGCACAAATCATTTGACAATATGTGGTTGGAAGGGCATATTTCCGGGCCTTTTCAATACACTCGCTAAGACAGTTTTAGGAGTTTTACCTTGGCTAACATCAAATCTGCTAAGAAGCGCGCTCTTCAGTCAGAAAAACGCCGTCAGCACAACGCCAGCCGTCGTTCCATGACCCGTACCTACCTGAAGAAAGTCATCGCTGCTATCGCCTCTGGCGACAAAGCTGCTGCGACTGCCGCTTTCGCTGTTGCTCAGCCGATCATGGATCGTATGGCGACCAAAGGCCTGATCCACAAGAACAAAGCTGCTCGTCACAAGAGCCGCCTGTCTGCCCAGATCAAAGCTATGGCTTAATCAGCGTCTGCTGATCAAAGCTGAAAAAACCGGCCTTAGTGCCGGTTTTTTATTTATCTGCGTTGCAATAAAGTCGATGCAGCAAGCTGATCATTTCACGCACCTCATGGCTGCGCAGCGAATAGTAGACCGTCTGGGCCTCTTTGCGCGTCGTCACCAGCTCATCCCGCCGCAGCAGCGCCAGATGCTGTGACAAGGCCGACTGACTCAATCCCAATCGCTCGTTGAGCTCCCCCACTGACAGTTCGCGCTCTAGCAACTGGCACAGAATAAACAGCCGCCGCTCGTTGGCCAGCGCCTTGAGCAAGGCCACTGCTTTACTCGCATTGGCTTCCATCTCTTCAAGTTGCATCACATCTCTCCTCTACCACTCATCGCAGATGATACGTGGTGACGGGTCGTTTTAAAACGACAGGGTGGCCGGCTGGATGGCGGAGAGGTTCTCCTGCCCGGAAAAGAGAAAGGTAAAATCGCTCTCGCAAACCCGCTTCACCGCCGGATGCTGGATCATCCGCTCGGCGAAGATGACGTAATACTCCTCCATCAGATCCTGGGTTTCCCCGATCAGCATCACCCCCTCCCCCTCGAGGATCTCCTCCCGATAGATGGTGGGGGCCATGAAGATGCCCTGATTGAAGAAGCCAAACGCCTTCATCAAGGCGGCATCATCAAACTCGCCAAGAATGCTGGGGGAGACACCCTGCTGCTCGAACCACTGGGTCAGCTGACGCCCCATGGCGGTACGGCGACCGGGGATCAGCAGCTTGCGCTCCTCCAGACAGGCAGGAAAGGGCTTCTCAGGCAGCGGCGCCTTGCAGAAGAAGCTGACGCCACAGCCGCCCAGCCGTTTGGAGAGCAGCCCCGCATGCTGGCTGGAGTCCACCGGACAGTCGGAGAGGATCATGTCGAGCTTGTGCTCGCTCAGCTGCTCCAGCAGTAGTTCGTGGGTCGATTCAAAACAGCGCAGATGGATGGAACCATCATTGGGGATGACAGAGAGCAGCACGCGGCTGGCAAGGCGCTTGGAGAGGGCATCGGCGATGCCGACGTCGAACAGGATCTGGCTCTCCTTGCGGTAGTTGACGATATCGAGCATCTCGTAGGAGAGGCTGAACATCTTGTCGGCATAACGAAACACCAGCTGGCCCAGCTCAGTCGCCTCAAGAGAGCGCCCCTTGCGTTTGAGCAGCTTGCCCCCGAAGCGCTGCTCCAGCAGCTTGATCTGACCGGTGACGGTTTGCGGGGTCAAAAAAAGGGCTTCCGCTGCCTGGGTAACGGAGCCCTTCTTCTGAGTCATCCAGAAATAGTAGAGATGGTTGTAGTTAAGGTGTGACATCCGATGGGGTTCCCGCTTGACGCGGACTCCGGTAGCAGCTGAGTTCAACCGCCAGAATGTCATACATGTCGCTAACCGAGTCAACCTTGTTCGCGCCAAACTGCTCCATCAGACTGGCCTTGAGGCGTGCTTTGTCCGGCATCCGGTCAGCGCAATAACGCTTGTTGGAGCGTTTGACCATCTCGCCAGCCCGGCTGCTCAGCGCCCGCTCGGAGAAGGTCTCGCCAAAGCGCGCCTTGGCCTGCTTGTCCCCCAGCAGCAGGGCGCTGTCTACCACTCCGTTCAGATAGGCAGAGCAGTTCGCCGAAGTGGCGTCCTGCTTGCAATCCTCCAGCCCGCCGGCCCATGCCGCGGGGCTCAACAACAGCATCAACAACCCTGTATGCAGCTTCATAGTCCCTCCGTACTCTGTTCCCCTTCACCCTTGGGAAGGGCCATGCGCAAGGCCAGATAGCCGACTACCGCCGCCATTGTAGAGCCCACCAGGATCCCGAGGCGAGAGTAGCTGCCGTAATCCAGCCCACCGTGCTCGAAGGCGAGCGACGCGATAAACATCGACATGGTGAACCCGATGCCACAGAGGATGCTGACCGCAAAAATCTGCTTGAAGTTGACCCCGGGCGGCAACTGGGCGATGCCCAGCTTGACCGACAGCCAGCTGATGGTGAACACCCCGAGCGGCTTGCCGATAAACAGCCCCAGCATGATCCCCATGGGTACCGGACTCAGCAGGGAGGAGAGACCAATCCCCTCCAGCGATACCCCTGCGTTGGCAAAGGCAAACAACGGCAGGATCAGATAGGCACTCCAGGGGTGCAGTTGATGCTCCAGATACTTGAGCGGCGAGGCGTAACGCTTGCCGTTAAGCGGAACCATAAAGCCCACCACCACACCGGCCAACGTCGCATGGACACCAGACTTGAGCACCGCCACCCAGAGCACCAGACCGACCAGCATGTAGAGGCTGATCCGATCCTCACCACGGCGATTCATCCAAAGCAGGGTGAGGGTTGCCAGAATACCGACGGCCAGCGCCTCCAGCGACAACTGCTGGGTATAGAAGAGCGCGATGATAATGATGACGCCGAGGTCATCCATGATAGCCAGCGCCAACAGGAATACCTTGAGGCTCACCGGCACCCGCTTGCCGAGCAGCGCCATCACCCCGAGGGCAAAGGCGATATCGGTCGCAGCCGGAATTGCCCAGCCAGCACGCGCCACTTCATCCGAATAGTTGAAAAAGGCGTAGATCAAGGCCGGAGCCAGCATGCCGCCAACCGCCGCAATAGCCGGGAAGGTCGCCTGAACCCGGGTCGAGAGCGCCCCTTCCAGCATCTCTCGTTTCACTTCCAGGCCAACCAGCAGGAAGAAGATCGCCATAAAGCCATCGTTGATCCAGAGCAGCAGCGGCTTGTTGATGTCGAGAGCCGCGATGCGCACCTGCACCGGTGTGTCGAGAAACGCCTGATACCCGCCAGCCAGCGCGGTATTGGCTAAAATCATTGCCAGCATGGCAGCCATGATCAGAATAATTCCGGAGGCGGCCTCCAGCTTCAGGAACTTTTTGATTACGTCACTCATGGTTAATTTTTCCACAAAATTACTTGAATTTAAGTCTATAGCCTGCAACAACCAATGGAAAATCGTTTCTTGCTGCCAAAAACCTCGGAAAAATCGAAAGCAAAATAGAACTGGCCTACCTAGAACAGGTTTTGCCTGCGTCATATTCACAACTAAGTTAGCCAATAATGAGATTTTTAAGTGTTTTGATATATAAAAAAAGGCGCCTCATGGCGCCTTTCTGTCAGATGGCGACGGGCGCCTTGATGCCCGGGTGGGGATCATAACCCTCGATCTCGAAATCCTCGAACTTGTAATCGAAGATGGAGTCAGGTTTACGCTTGATCACCAGGGTCGGCAGCGGGCGCGGCTCGCGGGAGAGCTGCAGAGCTGTCTGCTCCATGTGGTTGGAGTAGAGATGCACATCACCGCCAGTCCAGACAAAGTCACCCACTTCCAGATTGCACTGCTGGGCCATCATGTGGGTCAGCAGGGCGTAGCTGGCGATGTTGAACGGCAGGCCGAGGAACACATCGCAACTGCGCTGGTAGAGCTGGCAGGATAGCTTGCCGTCCGCCACATAGAACTGGAAGAAGGCGTGGCAGGGAGCCAGCGCCATCTTGTCCAATTCGCCCACGTTCCAGGCGGATACGATGATACGGCGCGAATCCGGGTTGTGCTTGATGTCATCCACCGCCTTCTGGATCTGGTCGATGACAGACCCGTCAGCCGCAGGCCAGGAGCGCCACTGAGCGCCGTAAACCGGCCCCAGATCGCCATTCTCATCGGCCCACTCATCCCAGATGCTGACGCCATTTTCCTTCAGATAGGCGGTATTGGTATCGCCATTGAGGAACCAGAGCAGCTCGTGAATGATGGAGCGCAGGTGGCACTTCTTGGTGGTCACCAGCGGGAAACCTTCCGCCAGATTGAAGCGCATCTGATGGCCGAACAGGGAGACAGTACCGGTGCCGGTACGGTCTGACTTGACGGTGCCCTCATCGAGGATTTTCTGCATCAGGTCGAGATAAGCTCGCATTATTTCACCTCCTTCACGGCATTACCGAACAACTGCGGACGCTTGTAGGCGGCCCAGATCATCAGGGCACCGGCGATAATCATCGGGGTGGAGAGGATCTGGCCCATGCTGATCTCCTGGAAGTAGAGACCGAGCTGGCTGTCCGGCTGGCGCACAAACTCCACCAGGAAGCGGAACAGGCCGTAAAACAGCAGGAACATGCCGGAGATGGCGCCGCGCGGCGGGTTCTTGCGCCAGAACAGGTTGAGGATGATGAACAGCACCACCCCTTCCAGCGCGAACTGGTAGAGCTGGGAGGGATGACGCGGCTCGGGGCCGGCTTCCGGGAAGATGATGGCCCAGGGCACATCGGTGACCCGGCCCCACAGTTCGCCGTTGAGGAAGTTGCCGATCCGGCCAACACCGAGACCAAACGGAATGAGCGGTGCCACAAAGTCGGCCACGGTGAAGAAGTGGCGCTTGGTCTTGTGGGCAAACCAGATCATCGCGGTGATCACCCCGATCAGACCACCGTGGAACGACATACCGCCGGTCCAGATCTTGAACAAGTAAGTGGGATCCGCGAGGAAGAGATCGAAGTTGTAGAACAGCACGTAACCGACACGGCCACCGAGGATCACCCCGAGGAAACCGTAGAACAGCAGATCCGACACCTCGTTGCGGGTCCAACCGCTGTTCGGTGCATCGGCGCGACGGCCGGCAAGCCACATGGCAAAAGCGAAACCGAACAGGTACATGAGACCATACCAGCGTACCGATAGTGGTCCCAAACTGAATGCTACGGGATCAATCTGCGAGAAAACCCAATATCCATCGTGCTGCATATGCGGCCCCAGTCAAAATAAAAGCCGCATTTTCCGATCATTCGTCAGCAGGGACAAGGCATGATTATCAATCACTCTGTTTCGATTTATGACCGGCTCGTAGCAAACCGCCCAAACCATGATCCTCCAGATAGCGGGCAAACAGGCCGCGCAGTACGTGGGGGTTGTCATGTTTGAGGCCATCGGCCATCAGTTCGGTCAACTCGCTCAGGGTGGATTGACGCAGCACGTACTTGATCCGGGCGATGTTGTGGGTGTTCATACTGAAGCGGCGATAGCCCATGGCCAGCAGCAGCAATACACCGACCGGATCACCGGCCAGTTCGCCACACACCGACACCGGCTTCTGGTAGCGGTGGGAAGCATCAACCAGCTGTTGCAGGGCACGGATCACCGCAGGATGGAAGGCGTCGTAAATGTTGGCAACCCTAGAGTTGTTGCGATCCACTGCCAGCAGGTACTGGGTCAGGTCATTGCTGCCCACCGACCAGAAGTCGACGAGCGGCGCCATCTCCGGCAAGATAAAGAGGGCTGAGGGCACCTCGATCATCACCCCGAGACTGGGGTAGCGGATCACTGCATCGCGGCTCGCCGCCTCTTCCGACACCTCCCGCCACGCCTGATCCAGCAGACGACGGGAGGCTTTGATTTCGCTAACGCTGCTGATCATCGGCAGCATGATGGCCAGATTGTCGAGTCCTTCGCTGGCCCGCAGCATCGCCTTGAGCTGCACCAGAAACAGTTCGGGGTGATCCAGCGTGATCCGGATCCCCCGCCAGCCAAGGAAGGGGTTTTCCTCGACGATGGGGAAATAGGGTAGCGGCTTGTCGCCGCCCACATCCAGCGTCCGCATGCAGACCGGCCGGTTGCGGTAGGTCTCCAGAATGCCGCGATAGCGGGCAGTCTGTTCCCACTCTGAGGGGAAGCTCTCCTGCAGCATGAACGGGATCTCGGTGCGATAGAGGCCCACCCCGTCCGCCAGCTGGTTGAGGGAGATCTCGGTATCGGCACTGAGACCTGCGTTGAGCAGTAGGGAGACCTTGGTGCCATCGGCGGTTTCGGATGGCAGGTTGTCGACGCTGCGCACCAGGGTATCGAGCGCCCGCTCTTCGCTCAGCAGCTGACGATACTCGGTCAGGATCACCTGATTGGGCTCGATGAAGAGATCACCGCTATAGCCATCGACCACCAGCATGCGACCACCAATGTCACCAAGGGGCAGATCGACCCCCATGATGGCGGCAACACCCATGGCACGGGCCAGAATGGCCGCGTGGGAGTTGGTCCCCCCCTTGAGCGAGACCACCCCGGTCAGATACTCGCGGGGCACTTCCGCCAGAATGGTGGCCGTCACCTCGTCGGCGACCAGCACCACAGGCTCACCGATCGAGATATGCTCCGGCTCGTTCTGCACCAGTCGGCTGATCAGCCGCTGGGCGATATCTTTCACATCGGTGGAGCGCTCTTGCAGGTAGGGATCCTTCATCCCCTTGAACTGCTCGATCAAGCGATCGCTGATGAGCTTGACCGCAGATACCGCAGTCCAGTGCTCCTTGCTCACCTTGTTGCGAATGGGCTTGATGTAGCCAGGATCGTTCAGCAGATGGAGGTAGATGTCGAAGATCGCCACCGAATCCTGGCTGTAGCTCTCACGAAAACGCAGCGCCAGACTCTCCAAGTCGTGCCGCACCTCCTCAACCGCCAGCTCCAGCCGCGCCAGCTGGCTGGCATGGTCTTCATCCTTGCGCGGGGTAATGGACGAGAGCGCCTTGCGGGGCCGCCACACCCAGGCCTTGGCCATGGCGATGCCGCTGGCACCGGCAATACCGCGTAACGGCTTGCTCCAGTCGGTCTTCTGCAGCCACCCCTTGGCCTGCGCCTGGGCGATCCGCGCAGCCAGCTGGGCCGCCAGGGTGACCATGAAGGACTCTTCCCCCTCATCGAAGCGGCGGCTCTCCTTCTGCTGCACGACCAGAATGCCGACCACCTGACGCTGATGCATGATGGGGGCACCAAGGAAGGAGCGGAACGCCTCTTCGGCCACATCGGGCAGGAATTTGAAACTGGGATGCGCGGGAGCATCAGCCAGGTTGATCAACTCTTCCCGCTGACCCACCAGACCGACGATGCCCTGCTCGTAGGGCAGAGTGACCTTGCCGACCGCGGACGGGGCTAAGCCGTCGGTAGCCGCCAAGCGATAGCGGCGCCCCTCGGGTTCCGAGACATAGACGGAGCAGCAGTCCACTGCCATGGCGTGCCGGGTCTGGCTCACCAATGCTTGCAAGGCCTGCTCGAGGGTATTGGCCTCGGCCATGCTCTCGACGATACGTCTCAGTTCCGTTAACAACTAGTCTGTGCTCCTTAACGGGCGCGGTTGCGCCGCCCATCCTTCTTGTTGACCTGCACTACCGGCACTGGCATCGCCAGCGGGGCAAACTCTTTCATGACCCGGCGGTAAACCTCCCGCTTGAACGAAACGACCTGACGCACCGGGTACCAGAAGCTGACCCAACGCCAGTCGTCAAATTCGGGATGGCCATGACAGCCGAACTGGATCTGCGACTCCTTGCCCGGATTCAGCTGTAACAGGAACCATTTTTGTTTTTGGCCAATACAGACCGGTGAACTGTCCCAGCGGACAAGACGTTTGGGTAAACGGTACTTTAGCCAGTTACGACTGGTGGCCATGATGGTCACATCTTCGGGCTTGAGGCCAATCTCCTCATACAGCTCTCGATACATGGCCTGCTCTGGCGTTTCACCATCATCAACCCCCCCCTGCGGAAACTGCCAGGAGTGCTGCCCATAGCGTTTAGCCCACAACACTTGTCCTTCACGGTTACAGATCACGATACCGACATTGGGACGAAATCCGTCGCCATCAATCACGTGATCACCTTATAAAGGCTGAATCTATAAGGAGATTGTTCCACATTCACCCCGTGGCAGCAAACAAGGAGTGAATCCCCTGTTTCATGAATAACTTTCAATTTCAAACATACTTATAAACAAATCCAAGGATCCGCTCCCCCAAGTTGCCCACCCAGACTGTGTATAAAGCTGTTAGCAAACGGGTATATACAGTACTTTTTAACTGTACGCGAAAAGTGACTCTCCGCATCAACATGCAACATGACATATAAAAAACTATTATTTTACATTGTGTTAGGACATGACAACTGGATCTAGATCCATGTCACTCCACGCGCCAGATCCATGATCCGGATTGTGAACAAGTTCGACTGTTCAAAGATCCACCACGGCTATTTTATCCACAGGAGTGGCACACTATCTGCCCCGATATCGCCGCAAAAATCGGTGCCGTTTCACATTTTTTTGTAACAACAGGGTGACTATTCCTACTTTTAAGCAGTTATCCAAGATTTCTGTGGATAACTGTGTGAAACAGCGCGAACAAACCCTTGGACAACTATTTCAAGGCAGGATCCAGTGCGACGCCCATCGATAAATTGGAGACAAATCCCTTTAAAATCATTACGATAAACACTTACACACAAAACTGCCCCCCCTGTGCATACCCCTGCCAGGATCGGTTATAAAAACAGCGATCCTCAGGGAGGATCAGAGTTGCTAGAATAATCCCTCTTTGCAGGAGTCACTCATGCCCGCCAACCCCCGCTCCGAACAGGAACTGCTGGCCCGCGCCTACGCCATGGCCGGCTTCACCCTGGCCCAGCTGGCCGCCGACGCCAACATCGCCGTGCCGGCGGATCTGCGTCGGGACAAGGGCTGGGTCGGCCAGCTGATCGAGTGGCAGCTGGGAGCGAGCGCCGGCAGCAAGCCGGAGCAGGACTTCCCGGATCTCGGCATCGAGCTCAAGACGATCCCCATCGATCCTCAGGGCAAGCCGCTGGAAACCACCTTCGTCTGCGTGGCACCGCTGATCGGTGTCAGCGGCCAGCGCTGGGAGGAGTCCAACGTGCGCAACAAGCTCTCCCGCGTGCTCTGGATCCCGGTGGAGGGCAGCCGAGAGATCCCCATCGGCGAGCGCCGGATCGGCATGCCGCTGCTGTGGAGCCCGAATGAAGAGGAGGAGATGCTGCTGCGCCAGGACTGGGAAGAGCTGATGGACATGATAGTGCTGGGAGAGGTGGAGCAGATCAGTGCCCGCCACGGCCAGGTGCTGCAACTGCGTCCCAAGGCGGCCAACAACAAGGCGCTGACTCGGGCCATCGGTCGCAATGGCCAGCCGATCCTGACCCTGCCCCGCGGCTTTTACCTCAAGATAGGTTTCACCCACGGCCTGCTGCAGCGCTACTTTGCCCTGCCCGCTTGATCTCTGTTATCAACATCCTTGTCATAAAGTGATATAAAAATAGACAGCCGCTATTTTTCGCAATCAGGACAAGGAGGCGTCATGCCGATCAACAAGCAATTTCTCAAGTCTCGCCCCGAGGTCAAGGTGACCTTTGCCGTGGAAAGAGAGGCCGCGGGAGAGGCCGAGCAGGTGTTGTTGCTGGGAGAGTTCAGCCAGTGGCAACCCATCGAGCTCAAGCGGATGAAGAGCGGTGAGTTCAAGACCACCCTCAACCTGCCGACCGATGGCCCCAGCCATTTCGAATACTGCTATCAGCTGGTTCAGCCGAACGGGGAGACCCGCTACGACAACGACTGGGCGGCGGATGACTACGTACCCGGCCCCTTCGGGCGAGACAACTCTGTGGTGCGGGTCAGCCAGCCAGGTTGAGCCGGCACACCCGAAAGTGGATACAAAAAAGGCTCGCCATTGGCGAGCCTTTTCACTACCTGTCGAGCATTTCGCCGACATATCGACACCAATTCGAATCGAATTAGTTGAGCTTCTCTTTGATACGAGCAGCTTTACCGGACAGGTTGCGCAGGTAGTACAGTTTGGCGCGGCGAACATCACCACGACGCTTCAGTTCTACACTGTGGATCAGCGGAGAGTGAGTCTGGAATACACGCTCAACACCTTCGCCGTTGGAGATCTTGCGAACGGTGAAAGCAGAGTGCAGACCGCGGTTACGCTTGGCAATCACGATGCCTTCGAAAGCCTGCAGACGCTCTTTACCACCTTCTTTAACACGAACTTGAACACGTACGGTGTCGCCCTGGGCAAAAGCCGGGATGTCGGTACGCATTTGCTCTTGTTCAAGCTGCTGAATAATCTTGCTCATTGTCTTTCCTTACCTAGGATAAACTGAAAACTCTACTTAACGCTGTCACGCACTTCGCGGACATACTCGGCAAGAAGTGATTCTTGCTCGTCAGTCAGAGCTAGGTTGTTAATAAGTTCCGGCCTTCTTTGCCAGGTTCGTCCGAGCGACTGCTTGAGACGCCAGCGTCGAATCACTTCGTGATTGCCGCTTGTCAGCGCCTCGGGCACCGCCAGCCCATCCAACACCTCCGGCCGAGTATAGTGGGGATGATCCAGCAGACCGTCCGTGAAGGAGTCCTGCTCGGCACTGGCCTGATCGCCCAAAACCCCTGGGACCAGACGCGAAACCGCATCGATCAGGGTCATGGCAGGCAACTCGCCACCACTTAACACGTAATCCCCGATAGACCACTCTTCGTCGACTTCGGTTTGTATCACGCGTTCATCGATACCTTCGTATCGACCGGCTACCAGAATCAGTTTCTGATTCGTCGCCAACTCGGTTACGCCCGCTTGAGTCAGCTTGCGCCCCTGAGGAGAGAGATAGATGACTTTAGCCCCGTCTCCCGCCGCTTGCTTGGCTGCATGAATCGCGTCACGCAGCGGCTGAACCATCATTAGCATGCCGGGCCCACCACCATAAGGACGATCATCGACCGTACGGTGTTTGTCGTGGGTAAAGTCCCGGGGGTTCCAGCACTCAATCTGCAGCAGGCCACTCTTGACGGCCCGACCCGTTACCCCGTGCTCGGTAATGGCTCGGAACATTTCAGGGAAGAGGCTAATCACCCCAATCCACATAAGAAACCTCCGGCACTCGTGTTACCGCGGGAAACTAGAAACCAGGATCCCAATCAACTTCGATTGTTCGAGCAGTCAGATCAATATTCTTGATCACCTGCTCTTCCAGGAACGGAATCAACCGCTCCTTTGCACCAAAGGCATCTTTTACATTGGCCTCAACCACCAACACATCGTTGGAGCCGGTTTCCATCAATTCGGTCACCTTGCCCATGTCGTATCCCTTGGTGGTCACTACCGAGCAACCAATCAGGTCACGCCAGTAGAACTCGCCCTCAGGCAACGCAGGCAACAGATCGGCGGCTACGCCAATCTCGACATTGGTCAATGCCAGGGCATCCTCGCGCACGTCGATACCATCGAGTTTGCAGATCAGACCCTTGTTGTGACGCTTCCAGGATGAAACCTGAATTTCACGCCACACCCCGTTCTGATTGATCAGCCAGGGGTTGTAATCGAAAATCGCTTCGGCAACATCGGTGAAGGAGTTCACTTTAAGCCAGCCCTTGATGCCGTAAACGGTACCCAGGGTGCCCAGAACTACAGGTTTTTCCACCTTAACTCCTTACCGTTTGGCTGATTAAGCAGCTTTGGCAGCGTCTTTGATCAGCTTGGCAACGCGGTCAGAAACAGCGGCACCAGTAGCAACCCAATGCTCGATACGAGCCAGGTCCAGGTTCAGCTTTTCAGCGTTACCAGAAGCAACCGGGTTGAAGAAACCAACGCGCTCGATGAAACGACCGTCGCGGGCGTTACGGCTGTCAGCAACTACTACCTGGTAGAACGGACGCTTTTTCGCGCCACCACGTTGTAAACGAATGGTTACCATATCGTCCTCATTAACATCTAATGAACAAGGCCCGCAAACACGCGGACCCTAGCTTAAAATAAGCCGCATAATTCTACTTGGATTCGTAATAATTGCAACCAAGCCAGCCATTTTTTGCGCAGAGCCGCAATGAAAAGGGCCTGCCGCTGGCAGACCCTCGCTCAATACCTAACTCCGGATAATCAGAACGGACCGCGACCGCCACCAAATCCCGGTGGCAGCATGTTCTTCATCTGGCTCATCATTTTGCGCATGCCGCCCTTGCCGGACATCTTCTTCATCATGCGCTGCATCTCTGTGAACTGCTTGAGCAGCTTGTTCACGTCCTGCACCTGCATGCCGGAACCAGCAGCGATACGACGCTTGCGAGAGCCCTTGATGAGGTCGGGATGGGCACGCTCTTTCGGCGTCATGGAGCTGATGATGGCCTCCATCCGCACGGTGAGTTTGTCATCCATCTGATCCTTGATGTTGTCCGGCAAGCCGGACATGCCGGGCAGCTTGTCGAGCATGCCCATCATGCCGCCCATGTTGCGCATCTGGGCCAACTGCTCGCGGAAGTCCTCGAGATCGAAGCCTTTGCCACTCTTGACCTTGCTGGCCAGCTTGGCGGCCTTCTCTTTATCGACGTTACGCTCGACTTCCTCGATCAGCGACAACACATCGCCCATGCCGAGGATACGAGAGGCGAGGCGATCAGGGTGGAACGGCTCCAGTGCATCGGTCTTCTCGCCCATACCGATAAACTTGACCGGCTTGCCGGTGATATGGCGTACCGACAGCGCGGCACCGCCACGGGCGTCACCGTCCGCCTTGGTGAGGATCACACCGGTAAGGGGCAGTGCTTCATTAAATGCCTTGGCGGTATTGGCAGCATCCTGACCAGTCATGGCATCCACCACGAACAGGGTCTCGACCGGCTTGATGGTGGCGTGCAGATCCTGGATCTCGGCCATCATCTCGCTATCGACGT
Organism: Aeromonas sp. 600479; assembly: GCF_049175515.1. Lineage (NCBI taxonomy): Bacteria > Pseudomonadati > Pseudomonadota > Gammaproteobacteria > Aeromonadales > Aeromonadaceae > Aeromonas > Aeromonas sp. 600479. Next base: position 17,470 of record NZ_JAAKVF010000014.1, on the reverse strand, counting down.
GCAGACGGCCGGCGGTATCGACGATCACCACGTCATAGAATTTCTTGCGCGCCTGATCGATGGCGGCGGTGGCGATGTCGACCGGCTTCTGGCTGGCGTCACTCGGGAAGAAGTCGACGCCGATGTCACCCGCCAGGGTCTCCAGCTGCTTGATCGCTGCTGGGCGATAAACGTCAGCACTGACCACCAGCACCTTCTTCTTGTTGCGCTCTTTGAGCAGCTTGGCCAGTTTGCCGACCGTGGTGGTTTTACCGGCACCCTGCAGACCGGCCATCAGGATAATGGCGGGCGGCTGGGCAGCCAGATTGAGCTGCTCGTTGGCCTCACCCATTACAGTGACCAGTTCGCCGTGCACAATCTTGATGAATGCCTGGCCCGGGCTCAGGGATTTGGCCACTTCCTGGCCGACGGCACGCTCCTTGACGCGAGCTACGAAATCACGCACCACCGGCAGGGCGACATCCGCTTCGAGCAGCGCCATGCGGACTTCGCGCAGGGTTTCCTTGATGTTCTCTTCGGTCAGACGGCCGCGGCCACTGACATTGCGCAAGGTGCGCGAGAGTCGTTCAGTCAAATTCTCAAACATGACGCATTCCGGTTCTTGGCGTTGTAAATGGAGGGCATTATAACCCAGAGCAGCCGCGAGGACGATTATTCACCGCGGAGCCACTCATCGATGCTTCGTCCCTATATATGGGCAGATCGGCCATTGCACAACTGGCGAGCACATCTTGTGCAAGGTATACTGCTCCTCTTGTATCCCTAAATGCTTGTGTAACAACGACCTGGTTATGATCGTGATCTCTGTTCTGGCCCTGGCGTTTTATCTGCTGGCCATCATCGCCTCACTGCACCTGCTGCTCAATGCCAAACAAGTCGGGCACGCCCCCCTGTTTGCTTGCGTAGGACTGGCGCTGGTCGCCCATGGTGCGTCTGTTGCCAGTGAAGTAATGGTGACCCATTCAGGTCAAAACCTGAGCATGCTCAACGTCGCCTCGCTGGTGAGTCTCATCATCAGCTGCTTCATGACCTGCGTCACTCGTCGCTTCAACGGCTGGATCCTGCTGCCGGTAGTGTACAGCTTCTCGGCCCTACTGCTGGCTGCCAGTGCCCTGATCCCGGGTCGCTACATAACCCATCTGGAGGCCCATCCCCAGCTGCTGCTGCACATTGGCCTCGCCCTGATGGCCTATGCGGTATTAATGATCGCCTGCCTGTTTGCGTTGCAGCTTGCCTGTCTGGACAAGCAGCTTAAATCTAGAAAAATCAGTAACCTGCCAGCGATGCCGCCACTGATGACGGTAGAGAAGCGGCTGTTCCAGCTTATCTCTGCGGGGGTGCTGCTGCTGACCCTCTCCATCGCCTCCGGCCTCTTTTTTCTCGAAGATATGTTCGCCCAAGGCAAATCACACAAGGCGGTACTCTCCATTCTGGCCTGGTGTGTATATGTTCTGCTCTTGTGGGGTCACCACACCTATGGCTGGCGCGGTCGCAAAGTCATCACGCTGAGTCTGATCGGCAGCTTCATCCTGACTCTTGCCTATTTTGGCAGTCGCTTCGTCAAAGAAGTGCTGTTGAGCTGACACCTATACTCTTTTAGCCATACCATCCAACAGGAGCCCTTTTTGGACAGCATCTCAACGAGTACATTACTGATTGTTCTCGTTATCTTGATCCTTCTTTCCGCCTTTTTCTCCAGTGCCGAAACCGGCCTGATGTCCATCAACCGCTACAAGCTGCGGCACTTGGCACAGACCAAACACAAAGCCGCACGTCGCGTCGAGCAACTGCTCGCCCGCCCCGATCGCCTGCTGGGACTGATCCTGATCGGCAATAATCTGGTCAATATCCTCGCCTCCGCCATCGCCACCATCGTCTGTATCCGGCTGTTTGGTGATCTCGGGGTCGCCATCGCCACCTTCGGGCTGACCCTGGTGGTACTGGTATTCGGTGAAGTGACCCCCAAGACCCTGGCCGCCATGTTTCCGGAGAAGATCGCCTATCCCGCCTCCTGGATCCTCAAGGGGCTGATGGTGCCGCTCTCACCGCTGGTCTGGCTGATCAACGGCATCACCAGCGGCCTGCTCAAGATGCTGAAGATCAATCCCAACAAGGATGACTCCCTCAACACCGAGGAGCTGCGCACCATAGTCAATGAGGCGGGTAACCTGATCCCCCAGCGTCATCAGGAGATGCTGTTGAGCATTCTGGATCTCGACAAGATGCTGGTCGAGGACATCATGGTGCCACGCAGCGATATCTACGCCATCGACATCAACGATGACTGGAAGAGCATCCAGCGCCAGCTGGCCCACTGCGCTCACACCAAAATCCTGCTCTATCGCGACAATATCGACGACGTTGTCGGATTTTTACACGCACGCGATGCCCTGCGGCTGGTAGCCAGGGACCAGTTCAACAAATCGAGCCTGTTGCGGGAAGTGGACGAGATCTACTTCATTCCGGAAGGAACGCCGCTCAACGTGCAGCTGGCCAAATTCCAGCGCAACAAGGAGCGAATTGGCCTGATCGTCGACGAATACGGCGACATTCAGGGGCTAATCACTCTGGACGATATTCTGGAAGAGATCGTGGGCGACTTTACCACCTCCATGACGCCAGCGCCGAGCGACGAGATCCACCCCCAGTCAGATGGTTCTTATCTGGTCGAAGGCTCAGCCAATATTCGTGAGCTGAACAAGGAGATGAACTGGCATCTGCCCATCGACGGCCCGCGTACCCTCAACGGCCTGATCCTCGAATATCTGGAGGAGATCCCCCAGCCCAACATCGGGATCCGGCTGGCCGGTTATCCTATCGAGATCCTCGATGTGGAGAACAACATGGTCAAGATGGCGCGGATTATGCCGGCATCGTACCGGGCGGAATCGGATTCGCAAGATTGAAAAAGGGCTGCCAGTGGCAGCCCTTTTCTATTGCTCATCGTCACTGTTCATCTTCATCATCCGGCTCCAGCACCAGCGTCGGGATCAACTCGCCGAAGACCCGTTGCAGCTCGTCACGGTTGGCCAGCAGGTCTTGCAGCGTATAGCTGTCCATCACCGCCAGAAACGCATCCATCGCCTCTTTCAGCGCACTCTTGAGCAGACAGACAGAGACGATGTGGCAAGCGGGCGAGCCGCAGTCAATGCCGTCCAGATTGCCTTCCAGCGCCCTTATCACCTGCCCGATATTGATGGTAGCGGGATCGCAAGCCATGCGAATACCGCCATTCTTGCCCCGCTGGGATTGCAGATAGCCCAGCTTCACCAGCTGATTGACCACCTTCACCATGTGGTTGCGGGAAACACCATACAGGGCTGATACCTTGGCAACGCTCGACAACTCCCCTTCCGGCAGGGTGGCAAGATAGAGCAGGGCTCTCAATCCGAAATCTGTATAACTGGTTAGTCTCATAAAACCTGATTAGCGCGATGCGAAAAGTGGAGTATTGATTCAAATCAAATAAACATCTAGGATGCCACTTATTAAATGACATTTTATATGTTCAATTAGAACGAGGCCCCTATGCTAGATCAAACCACCGTTGCCGTCATCAAAAGCACCATTCCGCTGCTCGAATCGGCAGGTCCTGCCCTCACCCAGCACTTCTACCAACGGATGTTCAGCCATAACCCGGAGCTGAAAGATATCTTCAACCTGGCCCACCAACGCAGTGGCGGCCAGCCGCTGGCCCTGTTCAATGCAGTCGCCGCGTATGCAAAGAATATCGACAATCTGGGAGCGCTCGCCGGTGCGGTCGAGCGGATTGCGCACAAACATACCGGATTCCTGATCCAGCCAGAACAATATCACATTGTAGGTAGTCATCTCTTGGCCACGCTCAAAGAATTGGGCGGAAGTGCGGTCACCGACGAGGTGCTGGAGGCATGGGGCAAGGCGTATGGCGTGCTGGCAGACATCTTCATCGGCCGCGAGCGGGAGATCTATCAGGAGAAGGCCAATCAGGATGGCGGCTGGCAAGGTACCCGCACCTTCATCATCAAGGAGAAGCGAGCCGAGAGCGACCTCATCACCTCCTTCCTGCTGGCACCGGAAGATGGCAAGCCGGTACTGACCTTCAAACCGGGCCAATACCTCAGCATCAAGCTGGTTCACCCCGAGCTGGAATATCAGGAGATCCGCCAGTACTCCCTCTCCGATGCCCCCAACGGGCAGGATTACCGCATCAGCGTCAAGCGTGAGCCGCAGGGTCAGGTCTCCAACCTGCTGCACGATCACCTGCAGGCGGGTGACAAGATCGAGGTGATGCCTCCTACCGGCGATTTCTACCTGAAAGCCGACAGCCAGACCCCGGTGGTACTGCTCTCAGCCGGTGTCGGCGTGACGCCGATGATGAGCATGCTCAACCAGCTGCTGGAGAGTGCTCATCAGGCCGAGATCACCTGGCTGCACGCCTGCGAACAGGGCGCTGTACACGCCTTCCGGGAGGATATTCAGCAAAAATCCCGCCAGCATCCCAACTTGCTGAGCCGGGTCTGGTATCGGGAGCCGGAGGCCAGCGATGTACAGGGTGAAGATTATGACCTGGCCGGCACCATGGATCTGACTGCCGTGAAAGAGCGCATCACGCCGCAGGCCCACTACTACTTCTGTGGCCCTGTCGGCTTCATGCAAGAGATCAAGCGGCAGCTGCTGGCGGCTGGGGTGTCAGCCGGGCAGCTCCATTACGAAGTTTTTGGCCCCCACCAAGATCTCTAAGGCGCAGGCAGCCATATAACAGAGGGAGGTTCCGGCTTGTCATGGCACGGCGGCTGGAACCGGACCCACAGGTGCAGATCTGTGGGTCATTTTTTTGGATCAGTGCATCGCCTTGGCGCGGGCCACCACGTTGGCCGGCATCCGGTTGCCAAGACGGCTGAGCAGACTCGCCGCCTTCTGGTGCTGCGCCTTGTCACCTATGACGGAGCCATGGAGCCAGCGATAGGCGTCCTCATAATCAAGCGGACTGCCCATCCCCTGCAACAGCATCTCGACCCACTCGATGCGAGCCCGCAGAAAACCGAGGCTGGCCGCCTCGCGCATCAGAGTTTCGGCTCGCACCAAATCCTTCTGCACCAAAGTTCCTTTCCAGTAGTAGCGCCCCAGCTGCTCCAGCGCTGGCGCCAACCCCTGATTGGCCGCCTCCCACATATATTGCACCCCGAGTTCGGCATTGGATTTGGTACAGACACCCCACGCCAGCATATCCCCCCAGAGGAATTGATAGGCCGGGATCTTCATCACCGAGGCGCGCGCTTCGATATCCTGAGTCAGCTGACAGCGATCCTGCTTCACCTGAGTGAGGTGACGCCCCTGCTCAATCCAGTTGAGCAACTCGTCCTGACGATAGAGTGGCACCGCCTGCAACTCGCCAGCGGCCAGAGGTGCGGGAGGCGCCACCACAGCAGCAGGTTCCACCGGTTTTGGCAGCGGCGCGGCCCCCTCGCCACTGCTGGCAACGGGGGTGACCGGCTCGGCCGGGAGCAAGACGGGGACTGCCTCAGAGGGCGCTGGCGTAGCAGCAGAGACAGGGGCCGTTGACACCGCAGCACTGCTTGCTGTCGGTGCCGATGCACTTGCTGCAGGCACATCGCTCGATACGGCAGCCGATACCGCCTCGGCACCATAGAGGGGCGCGGTGAATGTACCGACAAGAATGAGAAGGGTAAGGGGTTTCATCATAAGGATCTCCTGCTGCACTCTGTTATCGGCACCAAGCCCCATCCCCTTAGCCTGCCGGGCGGATCTCATCAATACAAAAGGGAGCCGAAGCTCCCTTGTTGGCACGGTTGACCCGCTTACTTGACGAAATCGACACCCAGCTGGATATCGGCTTTCAGGGTAGCCAGCATGCCTTCCATCGCTTCCTGCTCGAACGCGCTCAGCTTGCCGTAATCCAGTACGGTTTCGACGCCATTCTTGCCCAGCAGTACCGGCTGTGCGAAGAAGGTGGCGTGCTCGCCGTTGCCTTCAACGTAGGCGCACTCAACAACGTTGGCTTCGCCCTGCAGACCCTTGATGAGGGAGAGACCGAAACGGCAAGCCGCCTGACCCATGGAGAGGGTCGCAGAACCGCCACCGGCTTTGGCTTCCACCACTTCGGTACCGGCATTCTGGATGCGCTTGGTCATGGCTGCCACTTCTTCAGCGGTGAAGGAAGCGCCTTCAATCTGGGAGAGCAGCGGCAGGATGGTGACGCCACTGTGACCACCGATCACGTTGACGCGTACCTTGTCGATGTTCAACCCTTTGGCAGCGGCCACGAAGGTCTCGGCGCGGATCACGTCCAGGGTGGTGACACCGAACAGGCGACGCTTGTCATAGACACCGGCTTTCTTCAGCACTTCGGCGGCGATGGCAACGGTGGTGTTGACCGGGTTGGTGATGATGCCGATCAGTGCTTTCGGGCAAGTGGCCGCGCACTTCTCGACCAGATTCTTGACGATACCGGCGTTGATATTGAACAGGTCGGAGCGATCCATCCCCGGCTTGCGTGCCACACCGGCGGAGATCAGCACCACATCGGCCCCAACCAGCGCAGGAGTCGGATCTTCACCGCAGAAGCCCTTGATGGCGACGTCGGTAGGAATATGACTGAGGTCAACGGCCACACCCGGAGTAACCGGGGCGATGTCATACAGGCTCAGCTCGGAGCCAGCCGGCAGACGGTTTTTCAACAGCAGAGCGAGGGCTTGACCGATGCCACCAGCGGCACCCAGAACGGCAACTTTCATGATCAACTCCATGTTTAAGCGTAGGTTTAAGGTTGTTTGTTGTTGTGCGCCCAACCTTAATGGATCCCCCCATAAAAAACAATCTGATAACAGTTGCAGTCACGGGTTCTGTGAGCCACGAAACATGCGGGAGCAAAAATTGGAGGGAAATACAAAAAGTTGGAGGAGAAGCACAGTTTTTCTGCACTTCTCCTTACCATAAAGAGGTAGATCTGAGGGTCTCAGGATTGGAATGCCAGCGCCCGTTTTTCACACCAGCGAAAACCAATTGTTAACAATCCGTTCATCGCCAGATAAAGCCCGCCAGCCACCCCGAACACCGCCAGGGTATCGTAGGTCTGGGCGTTCAACCCCTGCGCCAGCCCCATGATGTCCATGATGGTGATGGTACTGGCGAGGGAGCTCCCCTTGAGCACCAGGATCACCTCGTTGGAGTAGGCAGGCACCAGATGACGGGCGGCGTGGCGCACCTTCATCCACAAGGTCTGGCGGCCGTTAAAGCCAAGCGCACGACACGCCTCCACCTCACCGGCCGGGATGGCATCGAGCGCCCCCTTGAACAACCGGGTGGAGTAGGCCGCCGTATTGAGACCCAGCGCCAGCACGGCGCAGAACCAGGGCTGCTTGAGCAGCGGCCAGAGCAGGCTGGCTTTCAGCCACTCGAACTGGCCCGGCCCGTAGTAAATCAGGAAGATCTGAATGAGCAGCGGCGTACCGGTAAAGAGCAGCACCCACAGCTGCACCAGCTGGGTCGCTACCGGCAGGCGCAACTCCAGCACCCAGGTCATCAGGGCCGCCAGCACAATCCCCAGCAGCAGGCTGAACAGGGTCAGCTCCAGCGTGGTGACCAGACCGCCCAGCAACGTAACGAGATACTCTTGCATCAGTTAGCCTCCGTAGCGGCGGGTGTAGCGGGCAGCCAGCCCGAGGCCATATTCACTCACCAGACTGATGGCCAGATAGATGAGGGCGGCGGCGGCATACCAGGTGAACGGCTCATAGGTACTGGCCGAGGCCATCTGCGCCTGACGCATCATCTCGTTCACCCCGATAAGCGACACCAGCGCGGTATCTTTCAGCAATACCAGCCACTGGTTGCCGAGGCCCGGCAAGGCATGACGCCACGCCTGCGGCAACACGATGCGAAAGAAGATGTGGCTCTTGCCAAGCCCCAACGCCAGCGCCGCCAACCGTTGACCTGAAGGCACCGCATTGAGCGCCGCCCGCAGGGTCTGGGTCGCATAGCTGGCGAACAGCAGGGAGAGCGCCAGCACGCCACAGGCGAACGGGCTGAACTCCACATACTCGCCAGTGATGAGGAACAACACCTGGGTCGAGCCGAAGTAGATGAACAGCACCACCAGCAACTCGGGCAGGCCACGGATCAGCGTGGTCAGGGTGGCCACTGGCCACACCAATGCACGCTGCTTGCTGAGCTCGGCGGCACTGAACGCCAGTGCCAATACCATGCCCCCGACCAGTGATGCCAAGGCCAGCCCGAGGGTCATCCAGGCTGCATCCAACAACAGGCTCAACATGGCTTACTGCGCGAAGTATTTGTCGAAGATTTTCTGATAGGTGCCGTTGGCCTTGATTTCGGCCAGCCCCTTGTTCAGCTGGGTCAGCAGCTCCTGATTGCCCTTGGCGACCGCGATGCCAAAGCCGGTACCGAAGTACTTGGCATCCGTCACCGGCGCACCCACCACCGCATACTCCTTGTGCTGCTTCAGCCAGTCGGCAGCAACGGCGGTATCGGCAAAGACACCGTCGGTACGGCCATTCATCATGTCGAGGAAGGCGCTCTGGTAGCTGGCGTACGGCACGGTCAGCAGACCCTTGCTCACCCAGTTATCAACCAGATAGGACTGGTGAGAGGTACCGTTCTGCACGCCGACTGTCTTGTCGACCATCTCTTCCGGCCCCTTGAAGGCCCCTTTCTTGGCGACGAATACGGCCGAGTTCTCGTAGTAGATGTCAGAGAAATCGACCTGAGCGGCCCGCTCAGGGGTCACGTCCATGGCGGCGATGGCGGCATCGTAGCGACGGAATTTGAGGCTGGGGATCAGGCTGTCAAAGGCCTGGTTGTGGAAGCTGCACTCCAGCTTGGCCTGCTCGCAGATGGCGCGCGCCAGATCGATGTCAAAACCCTGAAACTCGTTCTTGTCATCCAGGTATTCGAACGGTGCGTAGGTGGCCTCGGTGACGAACTTGATCTCTTTGGCCATGACGGAGGTACTCAATAGGCCCATGGCAGCAACCAACAACAGACTCTTTTTCATGACAGCTTCCTTATCGATTCAATATCAATGCATCAAGAATTCGGCAAACCGGCTGGTTTGCGGGGATTGGAAAATGGCGGCGGTGCCGGATTCGATGATCCGCCCCTTCTCCAGATAAATCACCTGGCTGGCCACCTTGCGGGCAAAGTCGACCTCGTGGGTCACCACCACCTGGGTAATGCCGGTCTGGCTCAGGTTGCGGATGATCTCGGCCACCTCTTTGGTGATCTCGGGATCCAGCGCGGCGGTCGGCTCGTCAAACAGCAGCACTTCCGGGTCCATCATCAGGGTACGGGCAATGGCCACCCGCTGCTGCTGACCGCCGGAGAGACGGGCAGGCCAGGCATCGCGCTTGTCGGCCAGCTGCAACTGGGCCAGCAGATAGGCCCCCTTCTCGATGGCGGCCTCCTTGCTCATGCCGAGCACCTTGACCGGCGCTTCAATCAGATTCTCCATCACAGTGAGATGTGGCCAGAGATTGTACTGCTGGAACACCATCCCCACCTTGCGACGCAGCAGTTGGGACTGGCGGTTGAATTCGGCAGCAGAGAGGGAGTTCGGGAAAGAAAATTCACTTTCACCAATCCGCAGAACACCCGCATCCGGGGTATCCAGCAGGTTCATCATCCGTAGCAGAGAACTCTTGCCAGCACCGCTCGGGCCCAGCAACACCAAGGTTTCACCGGGAGATGTCCGAAAGCTGACCTGTTGCAGAACCGGCACCTTGTGCCAGGACTTCTCGATACCTATTAATTCAATACCCATACAGCCCAATTGAATAAGTTTTCAAAATTTCATCCCGATTCTATCCCTAATAAAGGTTGATGCAAGCCATTTTTGAATCAATATGCAGAACAAGCGCCGCTTCCTTGCAAAAAACGGCATATGAATGCAAAATGGCCCCGCTGTTCGTATCTGCCGCCTGTATCGCACAGGCCGCCACACCTCCTCATTCGTGAGACCAAGATGAAACACAACGACAAGCAAGAAAAACTGGCCAAGGCCTTTAAAGCCTTGCTGAAAGAAGAGCGCTTTGGCTCCCAGGCAGAAATCGTCACCGCCCTGCAAGAGCTGGGCTTCGAGAACATCAACCAGTCCAAGGTATCGCGCATGCTGAGCCGCTTCGGCGCCGTTCGCACTCGCAATGCCAAGATGGAGATGGTCTACTGCCTGCCAGTGGAACTGGGCGTGCCCACCACCTCCAGCCCGCTCAAGAATCTGGTGCTGGACGTCGATCACAACGGCGCACTGGTGGTGATCCACACCAGCCCGGGCGCAGCCCAGCTGATCGCCCGCCTGCTCGACTCCCTCGGCAAGGCAGAGGGGATCCTCGGCACCATCGCCGGTGATGACACTATCTTCATCACCCCGACCAGCGACACCGATATCGAAGAGCTCTACCTCTCCGCCCTCGAATTGTTTGAACAGACGCCGTAATGGCCGCTACCGCATCATAGCGGTCACGCCAGAACGAAAAATCCCGGCCAAGGCCGGGATTTTTGTTTTCTGAGTCTTCGTCAGGCGGGCTTATTTGCCCTGCGCCATCAGAAAACCTTCCGATGGGGCGAAGAAAGCCGCGCCGGTCACTGCCTTGGTGAAGCGCAGCAGATGGTCGAAGTGGCTGCCCTCCCCCTTGTACATGCTGGCCAGCATGGCGTTGAAGTGCTGCGGAGTGCGGCAGCAGGAGATGAAGTAGAGCCCCTGCTCGGTCATGGTGCCCCAGGGCATGCTCTGGCGCAGGATCTCCATGGACTCCCCTTTCGGCGTCTTGAGGTTGACCCGCTTGATGTGGGCGGTCAGCGGCTTGGCAGCAGACTCATACTCGATGTTGTCGGGCTTGGTGCGACCGATAATGTCTTCCTGTTCTTTCTGCGCCAGCTTCTCCCAGTCGCTCATGGCGTGTACCCAGCGCTGGACGTGAATGTAGGAGCCACCGGCAAACTCGCCATCGGCCACCAGCGCCACTTCGGCACGGTGTTCATCCTGCGGGTTCTCGGTGCCATCAACGAAACCGGTCAGGTCACGGCAATCCAGGTTGCGGAAACCGCGCACCTCTTCGGCCAGCTCGACCAGTCCGGCCAGCAGTGCCATCACACGGTGACCGGCGTGGTGCAGCACATCCACCCGATCGGCGCGCAGCTGAATAAAGAGATCAAACGGGGTGTTGGGGGCTTCCTGACGGTTGGCGGATTGCGCCATAAAGCTGCGGAACTGGGGCGGACGGGCGGCAGGGTAGAGACCATCCCAGGCATCGGCGCCAACGGCAACCAGACCGCTGAAACCGGCATCGGGGAAATCGGCGGCGACCGCCTGCCACAGGGCGGGCAGTTTGGCCAGACGGCCGACCAGTTCGGCGGCATCACCGGTACGATTGAACATCAGATAGAGGGCGTGCAGATTCGGCTCTGCGCAGATCCCGGCTTGGGCTTTCATATATCTCTCCCCTGAGTAGGCGTTAGCGTTACGGGCTATTTGCGTTGCGCGATTATAAACCAGAGTGGATCCAGTTCTTTGATTTCACGACGATATCACGCGTTCAGGGCAAAGGGTCAAACAACACCAGCCCATGGGGGGCAACCTTGATTCGTGCCCGCATCCCATCAAGAGGCTCGCCAATGCTCGCCTCAAGCTGCAGATCGCCACACTCGAACAGCACCCGGCAGTGGTGGCCGAGGAACTGCTGCTCCACCACCTTGAGCTCCCCATCTGCGGCGCTCTCCAGCAGCAGTTGCTGGGGGCGGAGCATCAGCTGCAACTGCTCACCCACCGCGCGGCCATGAGGCTCGCTGCCACAAATGACCCCGAGTGCCGTCTGCACGCAGTGGCTGTCCACCACCTCGGCAGCCAGATAGTTGACCCCGCCGAGAAACTCCGCCACGAAGCGGTTTTGCGGGCGGCGATAGAGCTGCTCCGGCTGGCCTACCTGCTCGATATGACCGGCGCGAAACAGCGCAAGCCGATCGGCGAAGGCAAACGCCTCCTCCTTGCTGTGGCTGACGAAGATGGCGCCAATCCCTTGCTGCTTGAGCAGGGCGCGGATCTCGAGGATCAGCTTCATCCGCACCTGGGTGTCGATGTTGGAGAAGGGCTCATCCAGCAGCATCAGCCGCGGCTTGCACACCAGCGCCCGGGCGATGGCTACCCGCTGCTGCTGACCACCGGAGAGCTGGTGCGGATAGCGATCCCCCAGTCCCTGCAGATTGACCAGCGCCAGCGCCTCGTCCACCTGCTGTTGGCGGGCGCGGCGATCGAGTTTGGTCAGGCCAAAGCCGACATTGTCGGCCACCGTCAGGTGGGGAAAGAGGGCGTAATCCTGAAAGATCATGCCGATGTTACGCGCCTCGGGCGGCATGCTGGCACTCGGCCCGTCGAGCAGGGTATCACCGAGGCGAATCGAGCCCTCTGCCAACGGCAGCAAGCCGGCGATAGCCTTGAGCAACGTGGTTTTGCCGCAGCCACTGGCTCCCAGCAGGCAGACGATCTCGTTGTCTGCCACCGTCAGGGAGAGCTGTTCCAGCACATTGCGGCCGTTGTAACGGCAGCTGACATTTTCAACCTGCAAACAGGACAAGGCTGACTTCCTCTCGTTTCTGGCGGTGCGCGGCCTTTTTCAGCGCACCGCATGCAATTTCATTGGCCGACGCGGCGACTCAGTGACCCGGACTGTCCAGACTGCGGTTGACCCAGATCAGCGGCAACAGTCCCACCAGCACGATAACGATGGCCCCCAGCGCGCCGCGCTCCAGCATCTCATCCGAGACGAACTGGTAGACGTGGGTCGCCAGAGTATCGAAGTTGAACGGCCGCAGCAGCAAAGCGGCGGGCAGCTCCTTCATGGATTCGATGAATACCAGCATGGCACCGGCAAACAGACCACGGCGCACCAGCGGCAGATGGACCCGGCGCAGCATGCCGCCATCCCCCTGTCCCAGGGAGCGGGCAGCCATGTCGAGACTGGGGGAGATCTTGCCCATGCTGCTCTCCACCGAGCCGATGGCGATGGCCACGAAGCGCACCAGATAGCCGAACACGATAGCGGTGATGGTGCCGGTCAGCAGTAGCCCCGGCCCCTGACGCCCCAACCACTCGGCGAGATCGTTGATGGCAAAATCGAGGGCGGTGAGCGGCACCAGCACCCCGATGGCCAGCACAGTACCCGGCATGGCGTAGCCCATGGCGGCGATGCGCAGGGGCAACAGACTCTTTATCCCGCCATCGAGGCGGCGGAAGAAGCCTAGCAACAGGGCAATCCCCATCGCCAGCAGAGCTGTCAGCGCCGAGATAGCCAAGCTGTTGCCGGCGAAGCGGACGAACTCCGGCGTCCACGACAACTCGAAGTAACGCACGCCGTAATCGAGCAGGATGACGAATGGCAGACCAAAACCGGCCAGCACCAGCCCCCAGCACCAGAGACAGGCCAACCAACGGCCAATCCCCTTGAGCGGATAGCGCAGCGGCTGCTCATGGCCCATGGACTTCTGGAACACCTGCTGCCGACTGCGCGAGCGGCGCTCCAGCGCGATCAGCAGCACCACAGCCAGCAGCATCAGGCAGGAGAGTTTGGCCGCGGTGGCCAGACTGCCATAGCCAAGCCAGGTGTCGTAGACCGCCGTGGTCAGGGTGTTGATGGCAAAAAAGTGGACGGTGGCAAAGTCGGCCAAGGTCTCCATCGCCACCAGCGATACCGCCACCATGATGGCGGGGCGCGCCAGCGGCAGACTGAGGCGGCGAAAGCTCTGCCACGGGGTACAGCCGAGCAGGCGGCTGGAGTGGATCAGGCTGACTGACTGCTCGAGAAAAGAGGCGCGGGTCAGCAAATAGACATAGGGGAACAGCACCAGCGCCAGCACCCAGGCGGCGCCGCCAAGGGAGCGAATGGCCGGAAACCAGTAATCGGCAGGACTGTTCCAGCCAAAGAGTGCTCGCAACCCGGCCTGTAGCGGGCCCGAGTAGTCGAGCAAGTCGGTATAGACGTAGGCGACGATATAGGAGGGCATCGCCATCGGCAGCATCAAGGCCCATTGCAGGGCACGGCGCCCCGGCACCTGACACATGGCCACCAGCCAGGCGGTGGGCACGCCAAATAGCAGGCTTAGCAATACTACGCCGACCACCAGCCCCAGGGTATTGCCCAGATAATCGAGCAGCACGGTATCGGCGAGGTGGCGAAACAGCTCTCCCTCAGCCGAGAAGGCAGAGAAAAGCAGGGCTATAACCGGTAAACCCAGCAGCAGGGCGATGGCCCAGCTGCCGGTCATCCATCCAAAATTTTTCATGAGACCACAGATGTTGATGGGGCCGTTGGCCCCATCTGATTACAAGTCGAACTTCACTTCATCCAGCAACTGCAAGGCGTCCTTGCGGTGCTTGGCGTAATCGCTGACCGGTAGTGCGTCAGACTTGAAACTGCCCCAGGACTTGACCATGGCGGAAGGCTCGACTCCGGCCTTGACCGGATATTCGGCGTTCACGTCCGCATACATGTGCTGGGCGGTGTCGCCAGCCAGAAACTCCATCAGCTTCTGGGCCTCGGCCTTGTTCTTGGCATACTTGGTCATGGCCACGCCGCTCACGTTGACGTGGGCACCGCGGTCAGCCTGGTTCGGGAAGTTGATATAGACCGCATCCGCCCAGGACTTCTGCGCCGGATCTTTCAACATGGCGCCCAGATAGTAGCTGTTGCCGAGTGACACGTCACAGATACCATCCTTGATCGCCTTGACCTGATCCCGGTCGTTGCCCTGCGGCTTGCGCGCCAGGTTGGCCTTGACCCCTTCCAGCCAGGTTTTGGTCTCGGCCATGCCGTGATGGGCAATCATGGAGGAGACCAGCGCCACATTGTACTCATGCTTGCCGCTGCGGGTGCAGATTTTTCCTTTGAATTCAGGCTTGGCCAAGTCTTCGTAGCTGATGGTCTCGAGCTTGCCGAGGCGATCCTTGCTGGAGTAGATGGCGCGAACCCGGGTGGTCAGGGCGAACCAGCGATTCTCCGGATCACGATAGATGGCGGGGATGTTCTCCTGCAGGATCTTGCTGTCTACCGGCTGCACCAGCCCCTTGTCCACCAGATCGGTCAGACGGCTGATATCGACGGTCAGCATCAGGTCGGCCGGAGAGAGCTTGCCTTCCCGCTCCAGACGCTCATTCAATCCCTCTTTGGCGAACACCACGTTCACCTTGATGCCAGATTCCTTCTCGAACTGCTGGATGATGGGCTTGATCAGCTCATCCTGCCGGTTGGAGTAGACATTCACTTCCCCGGCCGCCAATGCCGACTGAGCTGCCAACGCAGAGAAAGCCAGTGCCAACATCTTCATTTTCATCATCCATTCCTTGATTAGCTATACATAGTGATAACGATTTCCGTTTGCATTCTGCATACATCTTATAAGCGGATCAAGAAAGCTCGCCGTCGCCACATCACATATTTAATCGCCCATAAATGAAAAGGGCCGGATGGAATCCCATTCGGCCTCTCCTGAGCAAAACGTTATGTTGATCAGGCTTCAATAAGCGCTCACGCCATCGGGATGCCCCGAGGTCGGGAGGTCAACAGATCTGTACGTCACGGATGCGGTTCATCACAGCGCCTCGTCGTCACTCTCGCCGGTGCGGATGCGCACCGCTTGCAGCAAGTCGTAGACAAAAATCTTGCCGTCGCCGATCTTGCCGGTATAGGCCGCCTTGCAGATCGCCTCGATCACCCCTTCCACGTTATCATCGGCGGTAGCAATCTCCAGCTTCACCTTGGGCAGGAAGTCGACCTGATACTCGGCTCCCCGGTATAATTCGGTGTGTCCCTTTTGGCGGCCAAATCCCTTGACCTCGGACACGGTCAGCCCTTCCACCCCCAGGTTGGCAATAGCCTCGCGGACATCGTCCAACTTGAACGGTTTGATAATCGCACTAATCAGCTTCATCTGGTTGCTCCCAATCCATGGTGTGTCATGAATCGGGTTTCAATTCTTATGCCAAGTATTTTTATTGTTATATTTCATGTAGATAGAGTTTAATGCCGGCGCCATTCGTCAGGCTCATCCCCATAACCGGCCAGCACGCCCCATAATGAGGCACCATGCTGCAGCGGTCAGCGGGTATGCACCAAACAAGAGCAAAACAGCATGTTAGTTATCTCCAACAGCGTCACGATTCCCTGGCATGAGCTGCAATTTCAGACCATGCGGGCACAGGGCAACGGTGGACAGCACGTCAACAAGACCGACTCCGCCGTCTGGCTGCGCTTCGATTACCGCAACTCTCCCAGCCTGACGCCCCTCTACAAGGAGGGTCTCGACAAGCTGAGCGACAGCCGGGTACACGATGGCTTTATCCTGATCCGGGTCGAGAGCCATCGCAGCCAGGACATGAACCGCAAGGAGGCGATGAACCGTCTGGTGGAGTTGCTGAAGAAAGCAGCCTGGCGCCCCAAGGCTCGCCATGCCACCAAGCCGACCCGCAGCTCCCAGCGCAAACGGGTCGATGCCAAAAAGCGCAAGGGGGATATCAAATCCGCCCGCGGCAAACCGGTTCTGGACTGAGCCAGCCCCCAAAGGATGTCAGCCGATGAGATACAGTTTTTGCGACAGCGCCCGCGGCCCCCTGCTGGTCGCCATCGATCAGGATGGTCTGCGCCACGTGGAGTTCATGCACGGGGAGCGACCAGTCATGCCGCAAGCTGACTGGCAACGGGATGACAAGGCGCTGGCGCCCTATCTTGCCCAGTTCACCGCCTATTTCACCGGAAAGTTGCAGCAGTTCGATCTGCCCATGGCAGCGAAGGGCACCCCGTTTCAGCAAACGGTATGGAACGCTTTGTGCGATATCCCCTATGGCGAGACCGTGAGCTATCTCGAGATTGCCCAGGCGATAGGCAATCCCAAGGCGGTGCGGGCTGTGGGCGCTGCCAATGGGCGCAATCCGCTGAGCATCATAGTGCCCTGCCATCGGGTGATCGGTCGCAGCGGGGAGCTGACCGGCTATGCTGGCGGCATTCCCATCAAGCGCTGGTTGCTGGCACTGGAACAGGCAGGCACAGCATTCGAGTTGGCCCCATGAGACGATGACCGCCCCGGAGAGGAACGGGACAATATCGTGGCCAAAATGAAAAGGCTTTCAGCCAGTAGCCTCGCTTTGCTGACAAGATGAACAGAAAATGAAGAATCGCCTCAGAACTACTTCAGATTGAGCTTGGCATGATGGGTCCATACTTGAATGGCACGGCTCATTCGCTGATTCAAGTAGCACCCATGTGACGCTTCCAATCTGTCTTTTCCCCGCGCCTCCTCTGAGGCGCTTTTTTTGTGCCGACTGTCCCGTCCTGAATATGGTTTACACCTTTCCTCCCAATAAATGGAGAACCGGATGGGACAAGGTGTGCAACGGACACAGCGCGATTACTCGCTGACTTTTAAACTGGCGCTGGTCGAGCAGATTGAAAAAGGCGAGCTCACCTAC
>NZ_JAAKVF010000013.1:0-129199 GCF_049175515.1 Aeromonas sp. 600479 | reverse complement strand
GTATCGCCAAGCGGTAAGGCAGCGGGTTTTGATCTCGCCATCCCTAGGTTCGAATCCTAGTACCCCAGCCATTTTTACTTGTATTTGACTCACGTTGAACACAAGACGGCTATGTAGCTCAGTTGGTTAGAGCATCGCACTCATAATGCGGGGGTCACAGGTTCGAATCCCGTCATAGCCACCATCAATTTGCGGAAGTGGCGAAATTGGTAGACGCACCAGATTTAGGTTCTGGCGCCCTAGGCGTGAGAGTTCGAGTCTCTCCTTCCGCACCATTGATAGCAGTACCAAACAGACCAGCTCACGCTGGTTTTTTTGTATCTGACATTTGCCTCTCTCCGGTTGTCTCTCATCGCTGTATCACCCCCTCTTCCCCTTAAGGCCCCCTTCCCGCTGATTCCGAGCACGCCTTGCCACTCTCGTCTCCCTGCAACAAAAAGCGGCCCGTAGGCCGCTGGTATGAACATCCATCAACACGGTAGTCAGAACGGGAAAAACCAGGGAATAGCCACCACACTCACCGCCATCACCAGCAGGGTGAAAGGCACCCCGATACGGATAAAGTCGGCGAACTTGTAGTTGCCCGGTCCCAGCACCAGGGTATTCACTGGTGAGGAGACGGGCGTCATAAAGGCGGCCGAGGCGGCGATGGCAATGGTCATGGCGAACGGATAGGGCGATACCCCCATCTGCTGCGCCGTGCCCAGCGCAATGGGCGCCATCAGTACCGCGGTGGCGGTATTGGAGATAAATAGCCCGATCACTGCGCAGAGCGCAAACAGGCTGGCCAGCATCACCCGCGGCCCCATCTCCCCCACCACATTGATCAGGCCACCGACGATCAGATCCACCCCGCCGGTTTTTTGCAGCGCCAGTGCGAAGGGGAGCATGCCGACAATCAGGATCAGGGTCGGCCAGTGGATCGACTTGTAGGCGCTCTCCATGTCGATACAGCGAAACTTGCCCATCAGCAGACAGGCGATCAACGCGGCAATGACGTTGGGCACCGGATCGGTCACCATCAGCAGGATCATCACCCCAAGGCAAATCAGTGCATGGATCGACTGACTGCGGGCGGGGGCCATCTCGTCCACCTCGGCCGGCAGTCCCATCAACAAAAAGTCGCGGCTGTGAGTCTGCAGTTGCCGGATATGGCTCCAGTTACCCACCACCAGCAGGGTGTCCCCCATTTGCAGCGGCTCGTCCACCAGTTTGCCAGCAAGAGCCTCACCATCGCGGCGCAGCCCCACCACACTCAGGCCATAGCGGGAGCGGAAGGTCACCTCCCGCACACTCTTGCCCAGCAGCTTGGATTCGGGTATCAGCGACACCTCGGCCATCCCCACCTCCCGCGACTGATCGGAGAAGTACTCGCCACGCAGGATCATGGGCTCGAGCCGCGCTTCGCTGCAAAAATCCCGCACGTCCACCTCGGGATCGGACATATCGATCAGCAGCACATCCCTGGCCTGAAATTCACTGATCCCCGACACCGGCACCATCACCCTGCGAAACTTGCGCCAGCGCTCCACCCCGATAATGTGGGCGCCATAACGGGCGCGCAGTTGCAGCTCGTCCAGGGTATGGCCAATCAGGGGAGAGTCGGGGTGCAGCGCCAGGCGGCGGGCCCGACCGGTCAGCCGATAATCACGGATAAGATCGCGAAAAGTACGGCGCCCGGTCTGCTTGCCCTTGCCCTCCTCCCCCTCGCCCACCAAAGAGCCGCGCACCAGCAGCATGTAGAGGATGCCCAGCCCCAGGATCAGCACCCCCATGGGAGTGAAATCGAAGAAACCGAAGCCGTGTATGCCGTGGCGCATCAGCTCGCTGTTGACCACCATGTTGGGGGGCGTGGCCACCAGCGTCATCATACCGCTGATAAGCCCGGCAAAGCCGAGGGGCATCATCAGGCGGCCGGCCGGGATCCCCATCCGATTCGCCACGCTCAGCACCACCGGGATAAAAATGGCCACCACCCCGGTGCTACTCATCACAGCCCCCAGCGTTGCCACCGCCACCATCAGCAGCACCAGCAGTTTGGTCTCGCTGCTGCCCGCCACCTTCACCAGCGCATCCCCCACCTGATAGGCAATGCCGGTGCGCACCAACCCATCCCCGACCACGAACAGGGCGGCAATCAGAATAACGTTGGGATCGCTAAAGCCCGCCAGCGCCTCCGGCAAAGTGAGGGTGCCGCTCAGTACAAAGAGGATAATGATCAACAGGGCGACCACGTCCATCCGGACTTTATTGGTCATGAAGAGATAAATGGCACCCGCCAGCAGAGAGAGCACCCAGACAAGCTCGGAATTCAATGGAACCTCCTTTTACAACACGATTCTCCTCCCGGAGAGTGGACTCTATCAGACCACAGCCATGAGGCTATGGTCTTGTTACATATCAATAAAGTCCGGCCAGCTATCGCACCATAACCCATCAGCGCTTGAATAGGCGGTCATCGGATTGGATTTCTTTGATGTGTGCCAAGCACAGGGGGGACAAAAGTCCTGCCCGGCAGCGGCCGCGCCGCCTAGAATGGCACCCTCGCACTACCTCCATGCCAAGGATCAGAAAATGAGCATATTCGAGCTGTTCAGCATCAATAACACGCTAGTGACCATACCGCTGGGCGGCGGTTACGCCATGTCGTGGATTGAAGCCATCGGTACCCTGTTCGGGCTAGCCTGCATCTGGTTCGCCAGTCAGGAGAAGACCATCAACTACCTGTTCGGTCTTATCAACGTCACCCTGTTTGCCATCATCTTCTTCCAGATCCAGCTCTACGGGCTGTTGCTGCTGCAGCTGTTCTTCTTCTGCGCCAACGTCTACGGCTGGTACGCCTGGACCCGCCCGGCCAACGATCAGGGGGATACCCTGCAGATCCGCTGGCTCAGCAAATCCAAACTCATCGTCACTGCCGTGGTGAGCGTGCTAGCCATCGCCCTGCTGACCCGCTACATCGACCCGGTATTCGCGGCGCTGGCGCGCACCTCGGTCGCCATGCTCAACCTGTTTGGCGCCGGACTTGCCACTCCCGAGCCCTCCCCCGATGCCTTCCCGTTCTGGGATGCCACCATGACGGTGCTCTCGGTGGTCGCCCAGATCCTGATGACCCGCAAATATGTGGAGAACTGGATCCTCTGGGTGGTCATCAACATCATCAGCATCGGTATCTATGCGGCACAGGGTGTCTACGCCATGTCGCTCGAATACCTGATCCTGCTCTTTATCGCCGCCAACGGCACCCGCCTCTGGGTGATTGCCGCCAAGCGCCAGCCACAGGGGATATAAGCCATGACGCTGCTACCCCATCTCCAGTGCCGCCCCGACCAGATTGCCGAGCGCGTAGTATTGTGCGGCGACCCGGCCCGGGTTGATCGCATCGCCAGCCAGCTCGAACAGTGTGAAGTACTGGGCCAGCACCGGGAGTTTCGTCTCATCAACGGCCGTTATCAGGGACTGCCCATAACGGTTTGTAGCACCGGCATCGGCGGCGCCTCGGCCATCATAGCGCTGGAGGAGCTGGTGCAGGCGGGCGCCCGCTCGCTTATTCGGGTCGGCTCGGCCGGCGCCCTGCAGCACGACATCGGTCTTGGCGACCTTATCGTGGTGGAAGGGGCGGTACGCAATGAGGGGGCCTCGCAGGCCTATCTGCCTGCCGAGTACCCCGCCTGCGCCGATATCTGGCTGCAGGCCGCCCTGCTCAATCAGGTGGCGGCCAGCGGCCAGCCTCATTGGCACGGGCTGGTGCGCTCCCACGACAGCTTCTATCGGGATGATGAGCAAGAGGTGTGCCGCTACTGGCATGCCCGTGGCGTGCTTGGGGCAGACATGGAAACTGCCTCCCTGCTGACCGTGGGGCGCCTGCGCAAGGTGCGGGTTGCCGCCGTGCTCTGCAACGTGGTGCTGTTCGAGCAGGATGTGCAGGATGGGGTCAATGAGTACGCCAACGCCGAGCAGGCTATGATGAACGGCGAGCGAAACGCCATCGCCGCCGCCCTCCACGCCCTGGTGCAATAACCCGCAAACCGTTAATCACGGCACATTCGACAGGAGGCGGGCTGGTATCCGGCCCGCGCTCTTGCTAGCCTCATGGCCCTCGTCATCGGTGCGACAGGTACGTCATGCAGCAACAGCCCTATCCCCTCGGCCGTTTTCACGCCGAACTCGCCAAACTGGAACCCCGCTTTGCCGCGGCGCTGGAAGCGTGCACCCTGTTTCTGCGTCGCTACCTGCCGGGCGAATCCATCATGCGGC
Organism: Aeromonas sp. 600479; assembly: GCF_049175515.1. Taxonomy (NCBI): domain Bacteria; kingdom Pseudomonadati; phylum Pseudomonadota; class Gammaproteobacteria; order Aeromonadales; family Aeromonadaceae; genus Aeromonas; species Aeromonas sp. 600479. The sequence continues at coordinate 124,942 of NZ_JAAKVF010000013.1, read as the reverse complement.
AGGGGGAGCTGAGCGAGCAGCTTTATCTGGTGGGCGCAGGGCGGGTCTCCCTCAATAGCGCCGTCCACTCGGGCCGCATCTTCCAGCTCGGCGAGATTGAGTGTCACAGCCAGATCTTCGGCGAAATGGAGTTCTTCAGCGCCACCCCGGTGCAGTGGAACGTGGTGGCCGAGACCGAACTCGACGCCCGGGTCATCTGCGCCGACAAGCTGGCCCTGCGCCTGCTGGTCGAACCCGAGCTGACCCTCTTCTTCGCCGCTGCGCTTGCCAGCGACTATCTCGATACGCTGGAGATCACCACCAGCCGACTGCTCCACCCCATCGCCTACAACATCGCCTATGAGTTGTGGCGAGAACGCCAGCGCACCCCCATGCTGGGGTCACGCAAGCGGGCCCACGAGGCGGCGCGCTTCGGCACCACCGAGCGGGTTTACCGCCGCGCCCTCAAGGAGCTGATCGAACAGGGCATAGTTGCCGACGGCAGCGACGGCCCCGTTATCGCCGATCTGACCAGGCTGCGCGCCTATCTCGACCTTTGATTTCCATTCACCCCATTTCGATTCACCCTTTCAGGAGAGAGCCATGTCTACCCATCCCGAATTCACCTTCTTCAGCCGCTTCGTTGCCGACATTCAGGCGGGCCGCAAGACTATCACCATCCGCGACGAGAGCGAGGCCAACTGGCAGCCCGGCCAGCGGCTGGCGCTGTTTACCAATCCGGAGCACCAGCCCTTTGGCACCATAGAGGTGCTCTCGGTCAAGGCGGTCGCCTTCGATGAACTGAACGACGAGCACGCCCGTCAGGAGAACATGACCCTCCCCGAGCTCAAACAGGTGATCCGCGATATCTACCCCGCTCTGCCGCCGCTCTATGTGATTGAATTCCAGCTGCTTGAAGTCTGATTTTGTGAGCTGCCTCAGCTAACGCCGGTTGCGCTCTCTGGCTAAAGGAGCAAAATAACTGTTTTTATATACAGTTGTTGGTGCGTTATGGATATACAACTTGAACCGGCCATTGCGGCTATGGTGGCGGAGTTCATCGCTGCAGGCCGCCCCAAGGCGAGTAGCCTGAGCTGGCAGGCACGACGTGAAGGCTATCTTGCTTCGGCCATATTGGGCGGTGAACGGGAGGAGGTGGGCGCTGTCGAAGAGTGGCAACATGGCCATTATTCCATTCGCCTCTATCAGCCAGCGCCCACCTCAAGCGCAAACCGTCCGGCCCTGATCTACTTTCATGGCGGCTGTTTTGTCAGCGGCGAGTTCGACACTCACGATCGCCAGATGCGGATGCTGTGCAATCGCGCCGAGGCACTGGTGTTCGCGGTACATACCCGCCTTGCCCCTGAACACACCTATCCTGCCGCACACGACGATGCACTGGCTGCTACGCTCGCCATCATGGCCGATGTGGAGAAATGGCATGGGGATCCGGCGCGGGTTGTCCTTGCGGGCGACAGTGCCGGTGGCCACCTCGCCCTCATCACAACATTGCGACTCAAGGATCAAGGAGCCCCCTTGCCTGCAGCCCAACTGCTCATCTACCCGATGCTCGATGCTGCGGGCGACAGTGACAGCTATCGGCAGCTAGGGGATGACTACCTCATCACCCGCGACATGCTGTTAAGCGGTTTTCACGCCTATCTGGGCGAGCTACCCGCCACTCATCCCGAAGCCAGCCCGCTCCACCATCCCGCCCTGTCAGGATTACCACCGACCCATATCGTAACGGCGGAATATGATCCGCTGCGTGATGAGGGGGAAGCCCTCTATCGCAAACTGCTACAAGCCGGAGTCACGGCTACCTGTCAGCGGCAACTGGGTGTTATACACGGCTTCTTCCAACTGGCCGGAGTCAGCCCTGCTGCGCGTCAGCTCATTGAACAGCTCTCACTTCTTATCAGGAGACTATGATTTGGCCTTTGCCGAGTGATGTGTTAATAGTGTCCTCTTTTGAATCATGGAGGTGACCCGAGTGTTTGAGATAGCGAGCCTAAGAGAAGGGATGATGCACGGGGTCGAGCTGTTCCAGCTGCTGCTGGAGATCATCTCCATCGCCTGTGTGGTGATAGGGCTTGGCAAGACCCTCTGGCTGGCGGCACGGATGGAGGATCACGAACCAGGCTTTCCGCGCATTCGCCTCTGTTTTGGCAGCTGGCTCATTCTGGCTCTGGAGTTCCAGCTCGCCGCTGACATCCTGGCCACAACGGTCGCGCCAAGCAAGGAGGAGCTGATCCGCCTCGCCATCATCGCGGTGATCCGCACCTTCCTGAACTACTTCCTCGGCAAGGAGCTGGAAGCCCAAGCGGAACGCCAGCAAGACAAGGCAGAGCGCCAGCAGGATCAGCGCAGCGAGCAGGCCAAGGCTGCTCAATAACCAGTATTCCTGCATAGCATCAACGCTAAGTGCCGTGCCGTGCCATCCCGACCACAGCCGTGGCTTGGGATGGCACCTTTGTGACCCTTCCCGCACTTTTGGCAATCAGCCAACTATGGAACCCTTTTCAAGGTTTCCCCTGCCCTGTCGAGTACCCGATCATCTGCGTAAGATAGAAAATCTTCTCCCCCAACCGGCCACGCTGATGAATACGCACTCCCTTCACACGCCCGATATCGACCTCGATAGCTGCATCATCTACCAGATCTACCCCATGAGTTTTCAGGACAGCGATGGCGACGGCATGGGCGATATCAACGGCATCCGTCAGCGCCTCGACTATCTGGCCACCCTCGGGGTCGATATGCTCTGGCTCACCCCCATCTATCGCTCCCCCAAACGGGACAACGGCTACGATGTGGCGGACTACCGTGCCATCGACCCCGCCTTTGGCACCCTGACCGAGATGGAGCAGCTGATAGCCGAAGCGGCCGCCCACGGCATCGGCATCATGATGGATATCGTCGCCAACCACACCTCCACCGAGCACGAGTGGTTTATGAAGGCACTGGCCGGCGATCCCCGTTATCAGGGTTATTACGTATTCCGGGATCAAGCCTTTGTCGATGCTCACCCCATTACCTCGATTTTTGGCGGCAGCGGCTGGCAGTACGTGCCAGCGCTTGATCGCTACTACCTGCACAACTTTGATGCGAGTCAGGCCGATCTGGACTGGGACAACCCGGCGGTGCGGGCCGAAATGGCAGAGGTGATCAACTTCTGGCTGGGCAAAGGGATCAAGGGATTTCGCTTCGATGTGATCGACATGGTGAGCAAGGAGTGGGACCGGCTTGCCATGAGCAATGGCCCCCGCCTGCACGACTATATCCGCGAGCTCAATGCTGCGAGCTTCGGCGGCAAGGGGATCATTACGGTGGGGGAGACCTGGGGGGCCGATCTCGCCCATATGCAACGCTACTCCAGCACGGATGGCAGCGAGTTCAGCATGGTGTTCAACTTCGAGCATCTGGGGCTCGGCAGTGACAAGTGGTCATCCCGCTTTGCTCCCCTCGCCTTCAAACGGGCCATGGCCCGCCACCAGCAAGGGCTGCACGGGCGTGGCTGGAACAGCCTGTTTCTCGGCAACCACGACCTGCCTCGCGCCGTCTCCCGCTTTGGCGATGACAGGCCAGAGTGGCGGGAAACCAGCGCCAGGCTGTGGGCCATGGTGCTGCACATGATGCAGGGCACTCCCTTCATCTATCAGGGGGAGGAGCTCGCCATGACCAACCGCCACTGGCAGCCGGGCGAGCTGCGCGATGTGGAGGCCATCAACTACCGCGCCAGCCAGTCAGGGCTGGATCCTGCCGAGCTGAGTCGGCGGCTCGATGCCATCGGCCGCGACAACGCCCGTACCCCGATGCAGTGGGACGCCGGCCCCCACGCCGGTTTCAGCACCACCACGCCCTGGATTGCCCTCAATGCCAACCACGTCGAGATAAATGCCGCCGAGCAGCTGGCCCGCCCCGACTCCCCGTTTCACTGCTATCGCCAGCTCATCGCCCTGCGCAAGGCTCACCCTGTCGTTCGCCACGGCAATTTCGATCTGCTGGATGGGGATGATCCCGAGCGCATCAGCTATCGCCGCCACTGGCAGGATCCGGCTAGCGGAGAGCGGCACACCCTGCTGCTGCTCGCCAATCTCACTGCGAACCCCTTGCCGATGCCCCACTTTGACAAGGTAACAGACGGCATGAGCTTGCTGATAGGCAACTACCCTGGCCAGCCTGCACCACTTTTTGCCCCTTATCAGTGTGCGGTATGGCTAGCCGATTGATCAGGCATTGATAGAGGCCAGCTCATGGCGCTTCAATGCCAGCAGAGTGATCAGCAGCGCCAGCGTGGCAATCAGCCCCATGCCGATATAAGTGGTGCTGAAACCTGCGGCCAGCAGATCGGGCCCAAGCCGACTCAGATCACTGCCACTACCGGCAGGCAGGCTGGAATGGAACAGCATGGCGCAGATGGCCACCCCGATGGCCCCCCCCAGCTCACGGCCAAAGTTGAACAGCGACATGCCGATGCCGCGATCTTCCCGTGGCAAGGCATTCTGTACCACCACCGAGAGGGCGGGCAACACCAGACCCAGGCCAATACCGGCAAAGCCGAGGGCCAGCTTGACCCAGGCATCAAAGTGGATCTGCCAAAGCGCCACTGCAGCCAGCCCGAAGCCTACCGCCACAAAACTCTTGTAGTGACCGGTACGCCCGATGAGTTTGCCGCCGACAAAAGCGCCGGCGGTAATGCAGATCATGAAGATCACCATACTCATCCCGCTCTCACTGGCGCTCAGCCCCTTTTGCCACTGCATCTGCAGGGGTAGATAAACCAACACCGCAAACATCAGCAACTGGGAGAACATCACCAGCAGCACACTCACCAGATAACCGGGCAGCCGCACCAGATGGGCTGGCAGTATGGGGTCATGAGCGCGCCGCTCAATCAGCACCAGCAACATCAGAGAGAGCGCCAGAGCCCCCGCCAGCCAGATGGCAGGGAGGGCTGCCTCGGGTGAGAGCAACAACAGAGTCAAGGTGGTGACGGTAATGAGCAGTGCCGCCCCCTTCCAGTCGAAGCGACTGTGGCGACGCACATTGAGCTGTTTAAGATTGCGGTTGATCAGGTAGATCGCCAGTGCACCAAGCGGCAGGTTGATCCAGAAGATCCAGCGCCAGCTGAGTTGTTCGGTAAAGTAGCCACCCAGCAGGGGCCCGGCAATGCTGGAGACCGCATAGACCGCCGAAATGTACCCCTGATACTTGCCCACTTCCCGCGGCGGAATCGTGTCGGCAATCACGGTAAAGGCAAGAGCAATCAGGCCGCCCCCTCCCAATCCTTGCAGCACTCGGGCCGCCAGCAGGGTCGGCAGATCCTGAGAGAGGGCGCAGGCGATAGAGCCCGCCAGAAAGAGACCAATGGCGATATTGAGCATCCGTACCCGGCCAAAGAGATCACTCAGTTTGCCATAGAGAGGCAGTACGGCGGTGGCCGCCAGCAGGTAGGCGGTGACCACCCAGGTGAGGGCGGCACCGGCGTGCAGCTCGGCACCGATCATCGGCAGCGGGGTGGTGACGATGCTCTTCTCCAGCGAACCGAGCGCGATCACCAGCGCCACACTGGAGAAGATGGTTTTAGGGGATATTTTCGAGGTCATAAGGGGACTCGCTGATCTGATATGCCAAAGGATCGGCAATTGAGCGAGTTATTGTCTCACAAATCAGCAAGAGATAGAAAAAACGGCGGTCACATCTGCCCGATCATGAGACAGATCCCATAATCGATGTCCCCAATCTGCTAGCCTGCCCTATTTGATTCGAGGAGTCCCCATGAGCGCGCCAGAACAGTACGGATTTGATCACTACGATGCCCTGATTTTCGATATGGATGGCACCCTGGTGGACTCCATGCCCCTTCATCTGGATGCCTGGGAGCTCACCTGCGCCGAATTCGGCATCCCCTTCGAGCGGGATCAGCTCTATCAATACGGCGGCATTCCCACCCGCAAGATCATCGCCATGCTGGCCGAGCAGCAGGGGCTGACGGTAGATGTCGAGGCCTTTACCCTTCGCAAGATTGCCCTCTACATGACCCATATCGACAAGGTCAGCGTCTTTCCCAAGATGTGGGCGCTGGTCAGGCACTATCACGGCAAAGTGAAGATGGGAATTGGCACCGGCTCACCACGCAATCAGGCGGACGCCATCCTGAAGATCACCGGTCTCGATGCCTATATTTCTGTGGTAGTGAGCGCAGATGATGTCACCAACCACAAACCCCATCCGGATACGTTTCTGAAAGTGGCCGAACAGCTGGGGGCCAATCCAGCTAACTGTCTGGTCTTTGAAGATACCCGGATCGGGCTTGAGGCAGGCAAGGCGGCAGGAATGGATACCCTACTGGTAATGGAAGGCGAGCTGCAACAGAGGTAGGAGGCGAGCTGGCAGCGCAGCAACATGGCGCATCCTCCCGGATGACGCACTGTTGCTGTTCAACTCCCGGATAAAGGCTGCTCCTGCAGACAGGAGATGAGCGTCGGCCCGGGGGAAACCGTCAAAGAGAGTGCATCGGCCATGGCTTTCTCCTGCCATGTCTGATGATGACGCAGCAACGCCAGCGCCTCAGCCGGCGTATCTGCAAAGACGGGGGCTGCCATGGCGGAAAATCCCTGCTCAACCAGCTGACGACGCTCATCGCTATAACGGGGGGCATTGGCATCGAGATAGGTAAGCGCCTGGCCCAGCGTGAAGAAGTGATAGTTGGGCATCGAATGACCCTCAAAAATAAAGTGCCATTCTACTCCTTTTTGGTCAATTTCCAGCCTCAAACCCTTATCCGTCCGGTGATCTTGTTCACATTTTTGTTAACAATCTCGCAAATCATCATGTCACCGCACATGGCCTGTCCAGAGGACCCATCATCCCCGGCGTGCAATAGACAACCAACCACTGTAGAGACCCCTATCCATGGCTCCACGCCAGGTCGGCGTCATTCGGTTGCCTGATGCCTTGACCATACTGCCCCCTGTCAGCCGATATATTGCCAACTGCGGTCGCTCCGGTAAGGGGCCACAACACTGGTTACGCATATTTCACCAGATATATAAAAAGATAAAAACGCTCCGGTTCTGGGCCAGCCGTCAGCCTATCGATAATGAACAGGCGTCGCCCATGCAAATATTTGAATTATATTCCAGCCACATCTTTAACTACTGTTACATTCATGTCTGCTAGCATATTTTTGCGCGGCAAGATAGATGACTAAAAAAACATAAAATACATATCTATGCACAATAAAATCGTTTGATGGCAGCTTGATGCATCGCATTAACCCTTTCTTTACACTCCTTCACTGCCAAGGCCTGTGCCCCAACACCCGTCCGGACTGGACTACTGCTCGATGCTGGGCCATTGGCGAGCAAACAGGTGACTATTCAGCGTGAATTGAATAGCAATATGATTAAATTTGCACCCATTGAGCCATCTCATAGAAATGCAATCAGCGGTTTGCAACCCCTGATAGCCACTCATAGAATCGCAGCGTCTGAAATATCTACCCTGTCCTCTCCTCCCTTATTCCTCTCAGTAATTGAGTGGGTCACAAATAATAATCGGGGATGCCGCCGTTGGCGCAGTGGCCATGGCGCACAACAAGATGGGGTAAACCTGTACCTGAATAAACAACAAATATTAAAAAGAGGCATATCTATGAGTGGCACCATCATCAAGTCGGCAAGAAATACCCCCTATGCACCCCAGGATCTGGGCCCCTGCACCCAAACGGTGGCGTTTTCTCATTACAACAATATCTCCGCCCAGCTGCCGGTCGATCCCGCCACCGGCAAGATGGTGAGTGGCGATGTCACTGCGCAGGCCAGACAGTGCCTGAGCAACCTCAAGGCAATCATCGAGAGCATCGGCCATGTGATGGACGATATGGTCAAAGCGACCATCTTCCTGAAAGAGATGGCCGATCTGGAGGCGGTCAACGCTGTCTATCGCGAATTCTTCCCGGGCTATCTGCCGACCCGCACCACCCTTGCCGTCGCCGCTCTGCCGCTGGGCGCGCTGGTGCAGATCGATGCCATCATCTCCAACGGCGAAGGTACCTTCCCACAAGATCCTTGCCCGCTGGTGAAACTCGCCCGCAATAGCGACAAGGTGCCACACAATCCGCTCTCCACCCATACCGTGGCCTTCTCCCACTACAACAATATCGGCGCCCAGCTGCCGGTCGATGCGGCCTCGGGCCAGCTGGTCGCCGGTGGCATCAAGGAGCAGGCGGGCCAGTGCCTGCGCAATATCAAGGCGGTGCTGGAGAGTATCGACGTGCCATTTGACGATATCGTCAAGGTCACCGTCTATCTGGCCGATCTGGCCGATCTGGAAGCCGTCAACGAGGTCTACACCACCTTCTTCCCCGACTCCGCCATCGCCCGCGCCGTGGCCTATCTGCCTGCCCGCTCTGTGGTCAGTGCCGCCGCCCTGCCCATGGGGGCGCTAGTGCAAATGGATGCGGTCATCTCCCACGGTGACGGCACCCCGCCGCAACTGGTGGAAGACAGACACAATCTGGTGATCCGTGCCCGCAATACCGACAAAGCGCCGAGAAGCCCGCTGCACACCCAGACCGTCGCCTTCTCCCACTACAACCATCTCTCTGCCCAACTGCCGATAGACCCCGCCACCGGCAAGATCCTGGCTGGCTGCATCAAGGAGCAGACCGCCCAGTGCCTGAGCAATATCAAAGCGATTGTGGAGAGCATCGGCCATGTGATGGACGATATCGTCAAGGTCAATATCCAGCTCGCCAATATCGCGGATCTGGATGCGGTCAACGCCGTCTACACCAAATATTTCCCGGGTTATCTGCCTGCCCGCACCGTAATCGGGGTCAGTGAACTTCCCGCCGGTGCTCTGGTGCAAATTGATGCGGTGATGTCCAACGCGGAAAGCACCCCGCCGCAGGTGTAATGTTGTGGTAAATAAAAAAAGAGACCGGCTGATGGCCGGTCTCTTTTTACATGCCAGACAAAGGGATAGCCCCTCAGCCCTCGATATCGCGGTTCCTGATCACCACTCTGACCGCCTCTGCGGTAGTGGCCACCCCCAGTCGACGGCGAGCACTTCGCAGATGGTTCTCGACCGTGCGCACCGAAAGCTTCAGGGTGGTGGCGATATCGGCATGGCGCCAACCCCGGGAGACCCACTCCAGCACTTCGCGCTCGCGCCCAGTGAGGCCACGCTCGTGACCCGCTACCGGCATCTCCATCAGGCGACGAGCTGCATGAAAAGCCGCCGCCGCGATCAGCGCAAGGCCAACCCGAGTGTGGGCACTGGCATCGATCTGAGCGCCGCCAAAGCTCATCGCCCCTTCCAGTCCCAACGGCCCATAGACGGGAACCTGCAAGCCATGTCGGCCAGGCCCCTCAGGCTGGCGAACGATACGGTACTGCTCGCCAACGGCACCAACCGTTTTGCTCCAGAAGAAGGGCTGGTCTCGCTCCCTGATATGCATCGCCATCGGGCACTCGCGCATATAGGCATGCAGGTCGACCGCCTCGCCGCTCTCCAGCCACTCCCCCTCCAGCCAATAGAGGTGCTCGACCACCCCCTCCTCGCTGGCACTGATGGAGAAGAGCGCAAAGCGGTGATACCCCAGCGGGGTGGCAAAAGCGCGCACCAGCTGCTGGATCTCCTCCAGCCGCTGGCACCCTTCCAGCGCCACCGCGACCTGCAGCGCATTCGCTGGCGACGACGACAACCTCATCGCTTGGCAACCGCCTCCAGCAAGGTGGTAGCAGCCAGCTTGCCGAGGTTATTGCCCGCCAGCGGGCTGTCACCGGTCAGCAGATTGCGATCCCGGCACACCTCTCCCGAGATGCCGTTGTTGACGATCTCGAAGCCAATCTCTTTGAGCTTCTCGCCAAACTTCCAGGTGAGGTGGCCCGGCATATAGCCAATTGCCGGGGTCTGGGCATCCAGCTCGTCGGGGAAGGCGCAGATCTTGTAGCCCGCGAAGGTCTCTGGATTGGCCACCGCCAGCAACGCAGCAGGCCCGTGACAGAGGGAGATGATGAAGCGATCGTTGGCCATCGCCCACTCCAGCAGCGCTTTCACCTCGGCACTCTGCGGCAACCCCATCAGGGCGCCGTGGCCGCCGGGAATAAAGACGCCGATATAGCCCGAGTCGGCGGCCAGCGTCTCTTTCAGCAGATCGGCCAGCTTGGCCGGTTGGCGGAACTGCGCCTGATATTTGCCATAGAGCCCCAGCACCTCTTCATCTTCGCCGGGCATGGCCCACCACTCGAACTTGACCGGATTGCCGGAGAGGGTGGCCACATCAAAGGCAAAGCCCGCCTTGTCGAGGTGATACATGGGCAGCAGGGTTTCGACCGGATGGTTGCCGGTGGAAAACAGGGTGCCGTTGTCGGTGGGCAGATAACGCTCATCGGCCCCGATCAGCAGGATCTTCCAGCGCCCCTCCCGATAGGGAGCGGGATAGTCGGCCCCGGCAAGGTCAGATTTGCGCGAGGTGAACTGGCTCAGGGAGTAGGGCGACGGGAAGAAGGCATTCTGCTCTGCCGGATCCGGGGTCGGTTGTTTATCGTCAACAAGCATGTCGGTCATGGGTCAGGCTCCAGTAGTGGTGGACTCGGTCTCACAGTATTGACTGTCAGAGACCAAGTAAATGAGGGTTTTCCCTCAACCGCCATGACTATGGCAAGAGGTGTGACCACGCTGCGACAAAACCTGAACAGAATCCCCGCCAGACTTAGGCCATCGCGGCAAATGCCCTGACGATGGCATCCATGACCGCCCTGACCCGCGCGGCATGCTGCACATCCTGATGGGTCACCAACCACACATCGTAGGATTGCTGTAACTGCCGCTCGGGCCAGACCCGCACCAACCCGGCTTGCTCGGCAAGCGGAACCGCTACCTCGCCAAGCCCCAGCCCCATCAACAGGGCCTGACGCAGCATCAGGCTGGTATTGACCCCCGCGGCGACCGTGGCCCCCTCGGCCGCCTCTTCGAGCATCATTGGCGAGCGAGCGCTCTGCCAGTGGGGCTCATACACCACCAGCGAATGGCCCGCAAAACCGGTGCCCGCTTCGGGAATGCCATGGCGAGCCAGATAGTCGGCGGAGGCATACAACCCGACCGGCCAGGAGGCCAGCTTGCGAATAATCAGGTCGGGATTGTCCGGCTTCACCGTCCGGATCGCGATATCCGCTTCCCGCAGCGACAGATTGACCACCTGGGTCGAGGTATTGAGGATGACCCTGATATCGGGATAACGCTGATGCAGCTCGGTCAGGGCCGGTATCAGAAAATCCATCCCCAGGGTGTCTGTGGTCGCCACGCTGACCTCCCCAACCAGGCGGTTGTCGACCCCTTGCGCCGCCCGCACAAAATCAATGGCTGCCAGCTCCATCTGCTGGGCGCTGGCCAGCACTATCTCTCCGACATGAGTCAGCACATACCCTTTGGATGTGCGGAGAAACAGCGTGGCCGCCAGACGATGCTCCAGTGCGGCAATCCGCCTGCCAATGGTGGCCTGATCAACCCCGACCACACGGGCAGCGCCCCTCAGGCTCCCCTCGCGATGCAACGCCAGAAAAATTTTCGCATCATCCCAGTTCATCACGACTCCCGGTTTAAATGCATTTTTGCATTACAGGTGAGGGATAATACTGCGTTTATTCATCAGTAATCTCCACTATCTTGGTGCTCATCCCACTCGGGGAACCTCATATCACCTCGTTACAAGGAGCCGCTGATGCATAACGCCTATTCCATTCCCGCCACCATGAGCGCGGTAGAGATTACCCAGCCCGGTGGCCCCGATGTCTTGCAACTGACCACCCGCGCCACACCAACGCCCAAGCCCGATGAGGTCTTGATCCGGCACTATGCGACCGGCATCAATGGGCCGGATGTGATGCAGCGCAAAGGACTCTACCCGCCTCCGGCAGGGGCATCGGATATTCCCGGGCTGGAGGTCGCCGGGGTCGTGGTCGCCAAGGGGGAGCAGGTGGAGCATCTCAAGGTTGGCGACAAAGTCGCCGCGCTGATTTCGGGTGGCGGCTATGCCGAGTACAGCGTCGCCCACCAGAGCAATGTCCTGCCCCTGCCGCCCGGATTAAGCTTTGTCGAAGCCGCGGCACTGCCGGAAACCTTTATGGCGGTCTGGTCAAATATGTTTGAACGGGGCCAGTTCAAAAAAGGCGACATTATCTTGATCCATGGCGGCGCCTCCGGTATCGGCACGACCGCCACCATGCTGGCCAAGGCATTTGGCGCCGCAAAAATCATCACCACGGTCGGCTCACCCGAGCAGCAGGCCGCCAGCATCAAGCTGGGCGCGGATGTGGCCGTGCTCTACAAGGAGGAGGATTTTGTCGAGGCCGTGCATGCCGCCACCGATGGCCATGGCGCCGACATCATTCTCGATATCATTGGCGGGGAGTATGTCGCGCGCAACTATGCGGCGGCCGCCATCAATGGCCGCATAGTCCAGATCGGCATTATTGCGGGCGCCGCCCCCAATCTGGATCTGTTTCCCATGCTGCAAAAGCGGCTGACCCATATCGGCTCCACCCTGCGCTCGCGTACTCCGCAGGCAAAAGCCGAGCTGATTGCCCAGCTGCAAACTCATGTCTGGCCATTTATCGAACGTGGCGAGGTCAAACCCCAGGTTTACCAGACCTTCCCGCTGCATGAGGCGGCGGCCGCTCACCATTTGCTGGATTCAGGCCGCCATATCGGCAAGCTGGTGTTAACCATGGCGCCGTTGTAGTCAGATTGATAAAGCCCATAGTGAAGCAGGCCGAGGTGGATGCGGTGATGTCCAACGCGGAAAGTACCCCGCCGCAGATGTAAGGCATGCTCTGAATAATAAAAAAGAGACCGGATGATGGCTGGTCTCTTTTTACATGTTTATGATTTTCATTTTTAAATAAATGCAGAGGGGCGAGATCTTTATTAATTACAATCACATCACACCGCACATCACCAACCCAAGAACAATAGTTAACTCCCAAAGATAACTGTAATGCCAGCACCGACTGCACCACCAAAAACAGAAGCTAAGAAGATAATTACCAACTCCATTGACTTACTACTTTTACTTTCAAAATAACTTATTATTTCAGCCGTTTCTGCAATAGGATAAGATGGCCAGTTATTTATTAAATCATCAACAAAATGCATTAGATAATTACTATATTTTCCACTTTTATATATTGATGAGTAGTGTTGCTGACATGTATTTTTAAATTGAATTTCTTGACCTTTATAAAGACCAATATCTCGATATAAGCCACTTAATAGTTTCGGCTTAGTTGCAAAAACGCCCCCCATCTTGCGATGGAGGGCGTTTTATCGTTCCGGCTATTGAGTCAGATTGACCCAATATTCAGCGATTACAGGGACTCTGCGGTCGCAACCACGTTTTCCACGGTAAAGCCAAATTCCTTGAACAGCAGCTCGGCCGGTGCGGACTCACCGAAGGTGGTCATACCGATGATCTTGCCGCCGAAACCGACGTACTTGTACCAGTAGTCAGCGATGCCGGCTTCGATGGCCACACGCTTGGTGACGGAGGCCGGCAGGACGGACTCTTTGTACTCGGCAGACTGGGCGTCGAACACGTCGGTAGACGGCAGAGAGACCACGCGCACGGCACGGCCCTTGGCAGTCAGCTGCTCATAGGCGGCAACGGCCAGTTCCACTTCGGAACCGGTGGCGATCAGGATCAGCTCCGGAGTACCGGCGCAATCCTTCAGCACGTAGCCACCCTTGGCGGTGTCAGCCAGCTGCTGGGCAGTACGATCCATCTGGGCCAGGTTCTGACGAGAGAAGATCAGAGAGGTCGGGCCGTCGGTACGCTCGATGGCGTGTTTCCAGGCGATGGCAGATTCAACCTGGTCACACGGACGCCAGGTGCTCATGTTCGGAGTCAGACGCAGGGAGGCGATCTGCTCAACCGGCTGGTGAGTCGGGCCATCTTCACCCAGACCGATGGAGTCGTGGGTATAAACGAAGATGGAACGCTGCTTCATCAGGGCGGCCATGCGCAGGGCGTTGCGGGCATACTCCATGAACATCAGGAAGGTAGCGCCGTAGGGGATGAAACCACCGTGCAGGGCGATACCGTTCATGATGGCGGACATGCCGAACTCGCGGACACCGTAGTGGATGTAGTTGCCGGAGGCGTCGTCGTTGGTCAGGGACTTGGAGCCGGACCACATGGTCAGGTTGGACGGCGCCAGGTCAGCGGAGCCACCCATGAATTCCGGCAGCAGCTTGCCGAACGCTTCCAGTGCGTTTTGGGACGCTTTACGGGTTGCGATCTTGGCCGGGTTGGCTTGCAGGGTTTCGATGATCTTGGCGGATTCAGCAGCCCAGTTGGCCGGCAGTTCGCCTGCGGTGCGGCGCTTGAATTCGGCAGCCAGAGTCGGGTGAGCGGCTTCATAGGCAGCGAACTTGGCAGCCCAGTCGGCTTCCAGTTTGGCGCCCTTCTCCTGACCGTTCCACTCGGCAGCGATGTCGGCCGGGATAACGAACGGGGCGTGGTCCCACTTCAGGAAGGCGCGAGCAGCGGCGATCTCGTCGTTGCCCAGCGGTGAGCCGTGGCAGTCGTGAGAACCGGATTTGTTCGGGGAGCCGTAACCGATGATGGTGCGGCAGCAGATCAGGGTCGGCTTGCCGGTCTCGGCCTTGGCGGCTTCGATGGCAGCGTTGATCGCTTCCGGGTTGTGGCCGTCAACAGCCGGGATAACGTGCCAGCCGTAGGCTTCGAAGCGCTTGACGGTGTCGTCGGTGAACCAGCCTTCTACGTGACCGTCGATGGAGATACCGTTGTCATCCCAGAACGCGATCAGTTTGCCCAGTTGCAGGGTACCTGCCAGGGAGCACGCTTCGTGGGAGATACCTTCCATCAGGCAGCCGTCGCCCATAAAGGCATAGGTGTAGTGGTCAACGATGTCGTGGCCCGGCTGGTTGAACTGCTCAGCCATGGCTTTCTCGGCGATCGCCATACCAACGGCGTTGGTGATGCCCTGACCCAGCGGGCCAGTGGTGGTTTCAACGCCCGGTGCATAGCCGTACTCCGGGTGACCCGGGGTGCGAGAGTGCAGTTGGCGGAAGTTTTTCAGATCGTCGATGGAGAGGTCATAACCGGAGAGGTGCAGCAGGGAGTACAGCAGCATGGAGCCGTGGCCGTTGGAGAGAATGAAACGGTCGCGGTCGGCCCACTTGGGGTTGTTCGGGTTATGTCTGAGGTGGCTACGCCACAGCACTTCGGCGATATCCGCCATTCCCATGGGGGCGCCCGGGTGACCGGAGTTGGCTTTTTGAACGGCATCCATACTCAATGCACGAATGGCATTGGCAAGCTCTTTACGAGAAGGCATCTGAATCTCCTGCGATTGCTTCATTTGATGGCCAAGATTAAGGCGCGTTATTGTCCCAGCAGGGCGCGCGGCGTGCAAATATTATCTGGATGAATAAAGTGGCTTTGGGAGGACAATCGCTTTTCTTGCCCTCTATTGACCAAAGCAATCAGAGAAAAACGTTTGATTTCCATCCCTTTCGGGATAGGAGAGCACCGCTTGTGACCCATTGGACACTGCGCGACAAAATAGTGCTGGCAATCGGGGGGGGCGCTAATTAAAATAGACGTCCAGATGTAGATACCTCTACACCATCCTATTCATCCGGTTATTGCTGTGGCGATAACCCAGACAAGCTGAGACTCTTATCATGGCAAAGCTGTTTACTTCCGAGTCGGTCTCCGAAGGCCATCCCGACAAGATTGCGGACCAGATCTCCGATGCGGTACTGGACGCCATCCTCAAGCAAGATACCAAGGCCCGTGTCGCCTGCGAGACCCTGGTCAAGACCGGTATGGTCATGGTGGCCGGCGAAGTAACCACCTCTGCCTGGGTTGATATCGAAGAGATCGTGCGTGATACCGTACGTGAAATCGGCTACACCCACTCCGACATGGGCTTCGATGCTGACTCCTGCGCCGTGCTGAACGCCATCGGCAAGCAGTCCCCGGATATCAACCAGGGTGTTGACCGCAGCGATCCGCTGGAGCAGGGCGCTGGCGACCAAGGCCTGATGTTCGGCTACGCCACCAACGAAACCGACGTGCTGATGCCGGCCCCCATCACCTACTCTCACCTGCTGGTGAAGCGTCAGGCTGAAGTGCGCAAGAACGGCACCCTGCCGTGGCTGCGTCCGGATGCCAAGAGCCAGCTGACCTTTGCCTACGACGACGCAGGCAAGATCATCGGTGTCGATGCCGTTGTACTGTCTACCCAGCACGCTGAATCCATCAGCCACAAGGATCTGGTTGAAGCGGTACGCGAAGAGATCATCAAGCCGGTGCTGCCGGCCGAGTGGGTCAACAAGGACACCAAATACTTCATCAACCCGACCGGCCGTTTCGTTATCGGCGGCCCGATGGGTGACTGCGGTCTGACCGGTCGCAAGATCATCGTCGACACCTACGGCGGCATGGCTCGTCACGGTGGTGGCGCCTTCTCCGGTAAGGATCCGTCCAAGGTTGACCGCTCCGCTGCCTACGCCGCCCGCTACGTTGCCAAAAACATCGTGGCCGCCGGTCTGGCCGATCGCTGTGAAATCCAGATCTCCTACGCCATCGGTGTGGCCGAGCCGACCTCCATCAGCGTCGAGACCTTCGGCACTGCCAAGGTTGCCGAGGATCTGCTGGTCAAGCTGGTACGCGAGCACTTCGAACTGCGCCCGTATGGCCTGATCGAAATGCTGGATCTGAAGCGCCCAATCTATCAGGCCACCGCTGCCTACGGTCACTTCGGTCGCGACGAGTTCCCGTGGGAGCAGACTGACAAGGCCGAGCTGCTGCGTTCCGCCGCTGGCCTGTAAGGCTCGCTGTTGTGATAAAAGGGGAGCCTGGCTCCCCTTTTGCTTATCCGCTATCTGACGAGATGTTGATGTCTGCCACCCCTGCCCAGCTTGTCGCCCTGCTGCAACAACGCGTAGAAGCCTGCTTTGTGCAGGCCGAGGCGCGCCTTGGCCGCACCTTCCCCCGCCCGCGGATCTACTGCAATATGCGGGGCCGGGCGGCAGGATCGGCGCGGCTGCAAACCTGGGAGCTGCGCTTCAATCCCGCCCTCTATCAGGCCAACCAGCAGGCGTTTCTGGATGAGGTGGTGCCCCACGAGGTGGCCCATCTGCTGGTCTATGCCCTGTGGGGTGAAGGTCGCGGCAAAAACCGGGTCTTGCCCCACGGCCGCCAGTGGCAATCGGTGATGCGGGAGGTATTCGGCCTTGAGCCCAGAACCACCCACAGCTTCGATCTGGCGGTTTTGGCCCAGCGCACCGTGCCCTATCGCTGTCACTGCCAGCAGCATCAACTGTCGATACGCCGCCACAACAAGGTGGTGCGCGGCGAGGCCCGCTACCACTGCCGCCGCTGCAAACAGCCGCTGGAGCGGGAACGGCCGGAGCCAGAGCAGTAAGCCAGCTTGTGTCGCGCCCCTGTGGTAGGGTGCCCACCATCGTTCGTCAATCACCCCGTTTGCAAGGAATTCCATGCGTTTCATCTCCTCCCTCGCCCTGACCCTGCTGGCCGGTTTGCCGCTGCTCAGCGCCCCCCTGCACGCCCAGACCTTTCGCGAAGCCAAGCAGGATCTGGTGAAGCTCTATCGCAGCCAGCCTGCGGTCACCACCTTCTACTGCGGCTGCGACATCGACTATCAGGGCAAGAAAATGAGCCCGGATCTCGCCAGCTGCGGCTATGAGCCGCGCAAGCAGGCCAAACGCGCCGCCCGCATCGAGTGGGAACACGTGGTCCCGGCCTGGGAGTTCGGCCACCAGCTGCAATGCTGGCAGGATGGCGGTCGCAAGAACTGCGAGAAGGTGAGCCCGGAGTTCAACAAGATGGAGGGGGACATGCACAATCTCTTCCCCGCCATTGGCGAGGTGAACGGCGATCGGGCCAACTACCGCTTCTCCGACTGGAACGGCAAGCCGGATCAGTACGGCCAGTGCCAGATGCTGGTGGATTTCAAGGATCGTAGGGTGCAGCCGCCCAAGGGGCCGGTGCGGGGTCAGATTGCCCGCGCCTACCTCTACATGAGCCAGCAGTATGGGCTGCGTCTGGCAGCGCAACAGCGTAAACTGTTCGAAGCTTGGGATCGCCAGTACCCGGCAGAGGGCTGGGAGTGCGAGCGCAACCGCCGCATCGGCAAGCTGCAGGGCAATACCAATCCCTTTATTGAAAAGCAGTGCCAATAACCCCATTTGACCAGGGAGGGGATCACCCCTCCTATCATGAAGCCCTTCCCTATTGCCGCGTGAGCCTTGCTTGCCGCAGGATATAAAGGGTTTCCAAGCAAGAGACTGACAAGCAGCCATGCGCATTCCACGTATCTATGAACCGGCCACCCTGCAAGTTGGCCAGACCATCGCCCTGTCGGAAGACGGCGCCAACCATATCGGCCGGGTACTGCGCATGCAGCCAGGCCAGCAGCTCGAGCTGTTCAACGGCGATGGCAATCAATATCCCGCCACCATCGCCAGCGTTGGCAAGAAGTCGGTGGAAGTGACCATCGACAGCTGCGACGTCCAATCAGTGGAGTCACCGCTGGCCATTCACCTCGGTCAAGTGATCAGCCGTGGCGACAAGATGGACTTCACCATCCAGAAATCGGTGGAGCTGGGCGTCACCTGCATCACCCCGCTCTTCTCCGAGCGCTGCGGCGTCAAGCTGCCAGCCGATCGACTGGAGAAGAAGCGTGAACAGTGGCAGAAGGTGGTGATCAGCGCCTGCGAACAGTGCGGCCGCAACGTAGTACCAGAGGTGCGCATGCCGATGGAGCTGGACGCCTGGCTGGCGGAAGAGACCAAGGAGCTCAAGCTCAACCTGCACCCGCGCGCCGAGTACAGCATCAACACCCTGCCCGTTCCCGAGCACGGCGTGCGCCTGCTGATTGGCCCGGAAGGGGGCTTGTCGAGCGACGAGATCGCCCGTACCGTGCAGGAAGATTTCAAAGAGATGCTGCTGGGGCCGCGGGTGCTGCGCACCGAAACCGCCGCCCTGACGGCGATAACTGCGCTGCAGTGCCGCTTTGGCGATCTGGCCTGAAGCAGGTTTTAAGAATCTCACTAGCAATCGAGCCACAAGAAGGATATTCGGATGACCATTAAACTCGGCATCGTGATGGACCCCATCTCGGCCATCAACATCAAGAAAGATTCCAGCTTTGCCATGCTCGAAGAGGCGCAAAAGCGCGGCTATGAGCTCTTCTATCTGGAGATGAAGGATCTCTACATGGAAGCTGGTCGCGCCTTTGGCACCATGCGCCCGCTCACCGTCAAATATGACTATGCCGACTGGTACACGCTGGGCGAGGTGGTGGATCAGCCCCTCTCCAACCTCGATGTGATCCTGATGCGCAAGGATCCGCCGTTCGACACCGAATTTATCTACGCCACCTACATGCTGGAGCGGGCCGAGGATGAGGGTTGCCTTATCATCAACAAGCCGCAGAGCCTGCGTGACGCCAACGAGAAGCTCTACACCGCCTGGTTTGCCGAGCACACCCCGACCACGCTGGTGACCCGCCGCGCCGACAAGCTGCGCGCCTTCCACGCCAAGCACAAAGACGTGATCTTGAAGCCCTTGGACGGCATGGGCGGCGCCTCCATCTTCCGCATGAAGGAAGATGACGCCAACGTCGGCGTGATTATCGAGACCCTGACTGCCCACGGCAGCCAATACTGCATGGCCCAGACCTATCTGCCCGCCATCAAGGATGGCGACAAGCGGGTACTGGTGGTGGACGGTGAACCGGTTCCCTACTGCCTCGCCCGTATTCCGGCGCAAGGGGAGACCCGTGGCAATCTGGCGGCCGGTGGCCGTGGTGAAGCCCGTCCCCTGAGCGAAGCGGACTGGGCCATCGCCCGCGCGGTAGGCCCGACCCTCAAAGAGAAAGGCCTCATCTTCGTCGGCCTAGACATCATCGGCGATCGGCTGACCGAGATTAACGTCACCAGCCCGACCTGCATTCGCGAGATTGAAGCGGCCTTCGATGTGCACATCACCGGCATGTTGATGGATGCCATCGAGCGTCGGCTGGGCAAATAATCGCTGGGCAGGCTAACCGGCCTGTTCAGGGGGTAACCAGCCCCTGACAAGCCCGGAAACAGAGAGGGAGGGCTGGCGCCCCCCTCTCTGTTTCAAGGCAATCCGGCAAGGGGCGGGATCTCACCCAGCCCCAAAAAGCGGTTTTTCCCATGGGGATCAACTGCCATAATTGACCTCAAATACCTTTGCACTATTTGGCCTCTATGCAAACACTGCAAAATCACTTCCTGCTTGCCATGCCAAGCCTGACGGATCCCTATTTCGAGCGCTCGCTGGTCTATCTGTGCGAGCACAACGAAGAGGGCGCCATGGGGCTGGTGGTCAACATTCCGGTCGAGATGTCGCTGGAAACCATGCTGACCCAGCTCAAACTGAACCCACCCGCCAGTCCGGAGCTCAAGCAACCGGTGTTGCAAGGAGGGCCGGTTCATGCCGATCGCGGCTTCGTGCTGCACAGCTTCCGCCCCGGTTTCAACTCCACCCTGCAGGTGGGGGATGAGATGATGGTGACCACCTCCAAGGATATTCTGGAAACCCTGGGTACGAGCGAGGCTCCTGCCCATTGGCTGGTGGCCCTTGGCTATGCCGGCTGGAGCGCCGGGCAGCTGGAGCAGGAGCTGGTGGATGGCGCCTGGCTGGTGATCCCTCCCA
The DNA here is from genome assembly GCF_049175515.1 of Aeromonas sp. 600479. Lineage (NCBI taxonomy): Bacteria > Pseudomonadati > Pseudomonadota > Gammaproteobacteria > Aeromonadales > Aeromonadaceae > Aeromonas > Aeromonas sp. 600479. The sequence continues at coordinate 104,214 of NZ_JAAKVF010000013.1, read as the reverse complement.
ATCCGGCTCTGGTGTTCAAGACCCCCATTCACAAACGTTGGCAGCAAGCTGCCGCCAGCATAGGGGTGAACCCGGTTCACCTCTCCAGCGATATCGGCCACAGCTGATCGGCTGGCCCGCTCCGCTCTCTATTTCGAGGATTTATCAGTTATGTCATCACGCAGCATCATGGGCTTTGACTATGGCACCAAGAGCATTGGCGTCGCCATCGGTCAGGAGCTGACTGGCACAGCCCAGCCTCTGCGCGCCCTCAAGGCCAACGACGGCATCCCCAACTGGGACGAAATCGAGAAGCTGCTCAAGGAGTGGCAACCGGACCTGCTGGTGGTCGGTCTGCCGCTGAACATGGATGGCACCGATCAGGAGATCACGGTACGGGCCCGCAAATTCGGCAACCGGCTGCATGGCCGTTTCGGCAAGCCGGTGGAGTTCAAGGATGAGCGGCTCACCACCACTGATGCCCGCGCCCGGCTGTTTGAGCGAGGCGGCTATCGCGCACTGGAAAAAGGCAGCGTGGACGGCGTATCGGCGCAGCTGATCGTCGAAGCCTGGATGGAAGAGCAGTACAACTAAGCCATCAACAGCAAGGCAAGGGTCGCCGCCCTTGCCTTGTCTCGCACTATCCCCTCATTACGCTTGTGATTGTCCCGCAACCAGCCCTTCGGCCTCAGGGCTCGCATTCATCATCCGGTTCAGCCAGGGCACCATCAGCCCCATCACCACCGCAATCAGCAGGGTCGCCATCCCGATCTTGCCAAACACGCCGGTGTAGATCGGTAAGGTTTGCAGCGGATCCGTCATCCCTTGCGGCACGGCGGTAAAGGTCGCCACATAGCCCCCCAGCAGGGACGCCATCGCCTGAGTCAGGAACCACATTCCGAGAATGAAGCCCATCAGGCGTTGTGGCACCAGCGCGGCGACCATCGCCAGTCCCAGCGCACTGATCATCAGCTCTCCCAGACTCTGGAACAGGTAGATAAGCACCATAAACCAGGGGGAGGTCAGCCCCTGCTCATCGGCAAACCACCAGCCGGATGCCGCCGCCGTCAGAAATCCCAGCGAGCAGAAGAACATCCCGAGGGTGAACTTGAGCGGCATGGTGAGATCCCGCCCCTTGCTGCCCATCCGGGTATAAATCATCGCGAGTACCGGACTGCCCACCACCACCCAGAAGGGGTTGAGCGCCTGGAAGCTGACCGGGTTGACGCTCATGCCCAGCATCTCGTGATGCATGTTGTTGATGGCAAAGAAGTTCAGTGAAGTCGGCATCTGGGCGTAAAGCACATAGAAGAGCACCGCCTCCAGCATTAGCACGAAGGCCACATACATCTTGTTGCGACCCACTGTGTCAAGCCTGAATGCCTCGCGGAAGAAGAAAATCACCACGGCGATGGTCACCGTCATCAACACCATGTTGGCGATCACCACGTGGTGCATCAGCCAGGCACAGAAGAAGACCATAACCACCGAGCCTGCGATTACCAGCAGCAACTTGCTGTAATTGAGCGGCAGGTGATCCGGCTCGGAGCCAATATCCTTGACCATATTGCGGCAGGCAAAGAAGGTGAGCAGCGCAATAATCAACCCCACCCCGCACAGGTTATAGGTCACGGTATAGCCGTAGTGATCGGCAATCACTGGCGCGAGCGAGAGGGAAATAAGGGAGCCTATATTGATCGACATATAGAACAGGGTAAAAGCCCCATCCAGCCGCGGATCTTTTGGCTGGTAGCATTTTGACAGCAGGCTGGCCGGATTGGCCTTGAACAGACAGTTACCAACTGCAATGGTGCCCAGCGCATAGAAAATCAGGTCGGGATTGTAGATCGACAGACCGGTCATAAAATAACCGACCACCAACACGATAGCCCCGAGCACCATGGTGCGCTTGGTGCCGAGCACATGGTCGCCGACATAGCCACCGACCGAAATCAAACCATATACCAGTGCCGAGAAGGCGCCGAAGGTAATAAAGGATTGCTCTTGGGAAAATCCCAGTTGCTGTACAAAGAAGACCGCCAGGATCCCCTGCACGCCGTAATAACCGAAGCGCTCCCAGAGTTCGACGAAAAATATCATGAAGAAGGGTTTTGGTTGTTGTAACAACCCTGTGGATGCTGTTGCTGGATGCATATTAAGCTGCCTTTGCTGAGATTTATTTTTATTCATCTGGTGGTAGCTACCGCACTATTTTTTGTCCGTCATTGCCATAACGGTAAGCGCAATCAGCCTGCCAATCTGGCTATTTTCGGGCGTACGCAACCCGTTCGATGAAGGTGTTTTTCATCTAGCCGGTTTCAATTACGGGTTATCGGGGGATGGTGAACAACATCGCGCTATGCGATTACCGGCGCCAGGCGCTACTTTTGCTGCATCCCTTCACTCAAGCCGGTTTATCAACCTTGATGCTTATTCCCCTCTGCTCCGTCACTCATGGCTGGTGGCCAGATAGCCGGAGCATGATACGGCCACAGACGACCTGTGGGGCTGGCTAACTCCGTGCTCCACTGGCAGTCCCCCTACGCAGGCGCTATCTAACCCCGCCATTCCAAGGTGGGTCATGCTATATCACTGCAAATACAGGAACTTAATGGTCGATCACACTTTAAAAGTGACCATTAGTGAAGTTTTCTAATGAAACCACATGAATTTTTTTCGTGAAAAGAGCTTCACTCGAGACGTGCAACCAAGGCCAATCTGTGCATGAAGAGAGTTGAATGGCACACAGCTTGAACCCGAACTCGGCACTTAAGTCGTGCAAAAGCCCACTCATCCGGGCGATACGACAACAAAAAGCCGGAGCAGATGGCTCCGGCTGATCGATGGGCACCGTCACGGCCACATTAGCGTGGCGATTCGTCGTTGTAGAGTCGCCGGATCTCGTTGCGCAGCCACATCACCTTGGCATCCTGATTGTGCCGTTTGTGCCACAGCAGGATGAAGGCGATCTCCAGCTGGGCGTAGAGCTTTTCGGGTAACGGCAGCGGCATAGCGATCAGATTGCCGTGATGCCGACAGGCATAACCACCACAGTAAGAGGGCGCCACCGCAATCAGCTCATGGCTCGACTGGGAGGCAATATGCAGCGCCTGCTCGAAGCTGGAGACCATGATGGGCACCTCCCGCTTCAGCCCCTCGTCCTCCAGCAGACTGTCGAGGGCCCAGGTATCGTTCGCTTCCCACACCATGCTGATCTGGGGGCAGACCAAAAAGTTCTCCAGCGACCACTTCTGCTCCAGCAGCGGGTGATCCTTGCGCAGGAACACCACCGGGCGATCGGTGAACAACTCCTCATGATCGATGTAGTAGGGCAACCGATTGACCTTGGCTTGGGAGCGGCCATGGGTCTCGCGGGCGCAGAAGCCGAGATCCGCATCGCCATTGACGATGTCGTTGAGGGAGTGGTGATCCCACCCCAGCATCCTGACCACCGAGTTGGGGTACTTCTGGTAGATGGTCATGGGCAGATCGCTCAGGAAGCTGATGTAGAAGGGGGACTCCATCACCAACGTGAAGCGGGCACCGTCGGGGATCGCCTCGCTATTGAGCGAGGTGATGCTGTCGGTGAGCTGGAACCAGACCTTCAGCTCCTCCTCCAGAGTCAGGGAGAGGTTGGTGGGCTGCAACCCCTGCCGCACCCGCACAAACAGGGGATCGTCAAACCACTCCCGCAATTTGGCCAGAGACTTGCTCACCGCCGACGGAGTGACACAGAGCTTTTTGGCAGCCCCTGCCACACTGCGCTCCTGCATCAGGTACTTGAAAACCACCAACAGGTTTAAATCGAGCTCACCCAGATTGCGCATATCCCCTCTCATCTTCCATCAGCCCTGCGACCGCGCTTCACGAAGCGCGAGCCATGGTACCAGCCCTTTAACCGCCAGATAACTGAGCAGTGCCAGCAACAGGGCATAAGTCAGCATCTCGGTTGGAGCAAAGCCAAGTTGACCCAACAGCCAGATGTAGAGGCCGGAAAGGCTGATCTGCATGATGCAGAGCACGGCGCTGGCAAACGCCACATTGCGCTGACAACCATCGAGCGCCTCCCCCATCGCTACCCCGAAGCCGCAGGAAAACCCGACACAGACCAGCGCAAATCCCGGCAGCAGCAGGTGGATATTGCCCCCCAACTGCCAGCTCCCAAGCAGGAAACACGCCGCCAATAGATAAGCCAGATGGGATACACCCAGCACCTTCTGCTTGTCCAACCAGCGCAACAGCAGCGGCGTCAGGAAGGAGGTGGACATGCTCACCCCGGCCATAACCATCATCACGATCGAGTACTGCTCGGTGGTGAAGCCAAACTCCTTCATCAGGATCAGCGGCGAGACGCTGACATAGACCAAAATGGCGGTCACGCTGGCACTGGTCAGCAGGGAGAGCAACATAAAGCGCGGAGAGCGCAGCAGGGAAAAAGGCGACACAGCGCCACTCTCCGCTTTCCGGGTCGGGCGGGTCTCCTTGAGTAACAACAGGTTGACCAGACCGCTGACGGCCGCCACCAGCGCCATCGCCACGAAGATCCCGCGCCAGTCAAAATGCGACAAGATGAGGTAACCGAGCACCGGCGCCAGCACCGGGATCACGCAGATGACCCCGTTAATCATTGAAAGTGCCATCGCCAGCCGCTCCTGACTAAACACATCCCGCAGGACGGTAAAGGTCATGATATAGAGCGCCCCGGCCCCGACCCCCTGCCAGAAACGGCCGAGGTAGAACTGGGTGATCCCTTCGGCATGACCCGCCACCAGCGAGGCAAGGACAAAAATCAGGGCGCCTCCGAGCACCACCCAGCGCCGCCCGAAGCGATCGGCAATCATCCCACCCAGCAGCACGGTGGCCGCCATGCCAAACAGATAGATGGAGAAGGCGGTGTGGATCTGCACCTCGCTCGCCTGCAGGGTATCGGCAATCCGGGGCACGGCGACCAGATAGAGATCGATCCCGACCGGATAGAGGATAATCATCAGAAAAGTGCACAACAGGAAAACAGACATGGGTGCTCCATAACAGATGGCCCTGCCGATACCTGCAAGATGACAGCGACAGGCGAACAGTGGCGGGGCCAAGATGGCCACAAAGGCAGCAACGCAGCGCGTCGCAATGGGGCAACTATATGGGCGCCAACCGCTCTCACCTAGTGAAGAGATGGCGATCGGTACATTCCAATCAGGAAATATTGTATTGAGTTACGTGCCTGGGCGGCCATATTGAATCGAGCAGACTCACTAATAAACCGCGTCACCTCCCGCTCATTGCCATCCCTGCGCTGCACTTTACCGCCCGTCAGTTATCCGCCTTCACCCTTGCGGGCGTATAAGCTGTAGGTGCGACGCAATACAGGGAATGTGTATGAAGGGAATGAAGAGAGAAGAGCAGATTGCCGGGCTGCTGGCGACACTGGAGCAAGTCATTCTGGGCAAGCCGCTGCAACTAAAAATCGCGCTGGTGACCCTGCTGGCGCGCGGTCATCTGCTGATCGAGGATCTGCCCGGTATGGGCAAGACCACCCTGGCCCACGCGCTGGCACAGGTACTGGGGCTGGCATGCAGGCGGATGCAGTTCACCGCCGATCTGCTCCCCGCCGACCTGCTGGGGTTGCAGATCTTTGACTCCCAGCAGCAAACATTTCGCTTTCACCCCGGCCCCATCTTCACCCAGGTACTGCTGGCGGACGAGATCAACCGTGCCAGCCCCAAGGTGCAGAGCGCCCTGCTGGAGGCGATGGCCGAGGGCAAGGTGAGCATCGAGGGCCACACGCACCCACTCCCCATTCCATTTTTCGTCATCGCCACCCAGAATCCGGCGGATCAGGCGGGCACCTATCCGCTGCCGGAATCCCAGCTCGACCGCTTCGCCGTGCGACTCTCGCTGGGTTTTCCGCCACGAGAGGCGGAGCGCCAGTTGCTGCGCGGCAACCAGCCGACTGACCCGTTGCCCGCCATGCTGAATGCCGCCGAGCTGGCTGCCCTGCAAGCGGAAGGTGATGCTATCCATGTTTCCGATGCCACCCTCGACTACCTGCTGGCGCTGGTGCACCAGAGCCGCTTTGATGGGGAGCTGCCACAGCCCCTCTCCCCCCGGGCAGCCCAGACCTTGCTGGCGGTGAGCCGGGCCTGGGCGCTGGTGGCGGGGCGGCGCTTTGTCACGGTGGAGGATGTGCAGGCAGTCTTCCCCTATGTGGCCGAGCATCGGCTGCGGGGCAGCTTTGGCGTACAGCACGGCGAAGCCTGTCCCCTTAGCCAGCGATTGCTGGCCCGGGTCGATCCGGACAATCCCTGATGAGCAAATTGTTTGACCGTTGGCAGCTGTGGCGAGCTCGCTGGCAACGACGCTGGCTCGACCGTCGCATTCCCCCGGCCCGCCAGATCACGCTGGGTACCCGCAGCCTCTTTATCCTCCCCACCCGCATGGGGCTGCTCTATCTGCTGGTGCTGCTCGCCATCTATCTGCTCGGCACCAACTATCAGAACAATCTGGTACTGCTGGTGGCCTACTGCCTTGGCAGCCTGTTTATGGCCGCCATGTGGCTCACCCACCGCAACCTGCTGGGGCTGGAGCTGCTGGGTGGCCCGCTGGTGCTGGGGGAAGCGGGTAGCCAGCTGCCTATCCGTATCTTGGTGCAGAGCCCGCGCCCGGTGCAGGCGCTCCGGTTTAGCCTCAACGAAGGCACCCTCTGGCTGGCACAGGTCGACGCTGTGCCCAGCACAGTTATCCTACCCGTATCGGGCTCGCGCCGCGGGCCATTGCACCTTGGTCGATTGCGGGTCGAGAGCCGCTACCCTCTCGGCCTGTTTCGCTGCTGGTCCCTGCTGGACTTGCAACTGGAAGGCTGGCTCTCTCCCAAACCAGCATTCGGCGCGCTAAGAGGGGAACATGCGACCCCAAACGAGGGGCATCAGGGCCAACCCGCTCCGGCCACTCTCGGTGACTTTGATACCCTGCGAACACATCAGGCCGGTGAACCACTGAGCCGGGTCGCCTGGAAGCAACTTGCCCAGGGGCGCGGCCTGCTGACCAAACAGTTCCATGAGCCACAGCAGGATGACACTCACCTCACCTTGCAGCGGATCGCGGGTGGGGATCTGGAGCAGCGGCTGGCAGTGCTGGCCTGGTGGTGCGCAGATTACGGCAAGCGGGGCATCCCCTTTACCCTAACACTGGCAAACCAGACGCTGGGACCCGATAGCGGCGCCGCCTTTGTGCAGCGCTGCCTGCTGGCACTGGCCCAATTCGATGCAACACCACCGAAGAGCACGCCCGATGCTGCTCGATAACCGCCGCCTGTTACCACTCATCGCCCTGCAACAGCTGCTGCTGGTCGCGGCGCTCTGGCCACAGTTGCAGCTCTGGGTGATGGCAGTAGGCGCCATGACCCTCGGCGTCCGGGCCATGATGCTGTGGCGCGGCTGGCCGCCCCTGCCTGCCCGCTGGTTGGCGCTGCTGGCCATCACTACTGTGCTGTTGCTGGGGTTGCAGTGGCGCACATTGGGCACCCTGCCCGCCCTGATCAATCTGCTCTGGATCGGCTATAGCCTGAAGATGATCGAAGTGCGGCGCGAGCGGGATATCGAGCAGGTGCTACAGCTCGCCTTCTTCCTCATCGCGCTGGCGCTGGTACAACGCCAAAGCATCGGCTGGACGGCCGGAATGACAGTAGCACTCTGGCTGGCAGTAACCGCGCTGGTGGCCGCCGTCGCCCCCGAACAGAAACGGCCTTGGCGCAGTGCGGGTGGTACCCTGCTGCTGGCGCTTCCCCTGCTCATCACTCTGTTTCTGCTGCTGCCAAGGCTCCCGCCCCTCTGGCAGATGCCCACCACCAGCCGCGCCCTGTCGGGGCTCTCGGAAGAGCTGGCCCCCGGCGATATCAGCGAACTGGTCAACTCCTCGGAACTGGCCTTTCGGGTCACCTTTGCCGATGGCCCGCCCCCGGCCCGCGAGCGCTACTTTCCGGTGATGCGCCAAGAAATTTTCGATGGCCAGCGCTGGTTGCTGAGCCCCGAGGTCAGGGCATGGCAGCAGACAGTGCCGGTGCAAACCGGGCTCCCCCTTCTGGCATCCTCTTCTCAGACCAACTCTCAACTGGCAGATAGTCCGTTACCCGCCGGGAGCTACGAGGTGATCGCCGAGCCCCAGCGCCACCGCTGGGCCTTTGCTCTGAGCGAACCGCACCTGCTGGCGGGACCGGTAATGCTCACGCCTCTCAACACCCTCTATCGGCAGGGGAGCAGCGAGATGGCGATACGCTATCGCATTGGCCGCGGCGAAGCACAGATCGAGGATGATAGCCAAGCCGCCCAGCGCAACCTGCAACTGCCAGCCGGGGGCAACCCGAGAGCGCGAGCTCACGGCCAAGGGCTGGCTGTGCGCTATCCAGAACGCGCCAAGCTGGTCGCCGCCCTGCTCGCACAGTTTCGCAGCCAATCCTATTACTACACCCTGACCCCGCCACGACTTGGCAGTGACGGGGTGGATGCATTCCTGTTCGATACAAAGCAGGGCTTTTGCGGCCACTACGCCATGGCGACCGCTTTCGTGCTGCGCGCTGCCGGTATTCCTGCACGACTGGTCACCGGTTATCTCGGCGGCGAATGGAATCCCAGGGGCAACTATCTGGCGGTACACCAGTTCGATGCCCATGCCTGGGTGGAGTATCTCGATGAAGGGGGCTCATGGCGGCGAATCGACCCCACGGCGGCAGTGGCACCTGAGCGCATTGAAGACGGCGTGAGGGAGGCCCTGAGCGACGAGTTTACCGCCGCCGACCCCCTCGCTTTGCAACGTTATCGCAACTGGGCCCTGCTCAATCAGCTGCGCTGGTGGGGCAACAATATCGAATACCAGTGGAGTCGCTGGGTGATTGGTTACGATGCGGGCCAGCTCTGGCAGCAAATCGGTCTGCGCTGGCCTGCACTGGCAGCGCACACTCCCTGGTTGATCCTCGCGAGCCTGATGCTGGTCGCCCTGCTGGTGAGCCTGCCCCTGCTGTTGCCCGCGCGCCTGCCGCCAGCGCGGCGCATCTGGCAGCCCCTGCTCAAACGGGGCAAACGCAGCGGCTACTCACCCCAGCCCGCCGAGAGCATGGGGGCATGGTGCGAGCGACTGGCGCGGCTGCGTCCTGACCTTGCCCATCCTCTGCTAAAGAGTGCGTGGCTCTATCGCCGCTGGCGTTATGCCCCTTTCAGCGACCGACAACAAAGGCGCTGCTGGCGCCAGTTGCAACTGCGTATAAAACAACTCACCCTGCTCTGGGATCAACCGCAGAAGAGCAAGCCATAAAAAGGGGGGAGCCACTGGCTCCCCCCTCAGGTTTTAATCAAGAGGTTTGACTCACCGCTTGTTATTTTTTGGTCGGATTGTCCCAAATTCCCTCTTCCAGCTGGGAGCGGATCTCCGGGTACTTGTTGGCATCAAAGGTGGGCACCTTGCCCAGCTTGAGCTGGTCGTTGTAATCCTTCGCCAGCTTGATGGCGACGCCGGAGAGCAGCAGGATCGCCACCAGGTTGACGATGGCCATCAGTCCCATGGAAACATCCGCCATGGCCCAGACAGTGGGTAACTCGCCCACAGAGCCGAACATCACCATACCCAGCACAAACATCCGGAACAGCATCAGGCCGCCCTTGTGGTTGTGCTCGAGGAACACCAGATTGGTTTCGGCATAGGAGTAGTTGGCCACGATAGAGGTGAAGGCGAAGAAGAAGATGGCTGCCGCGATAAAGATGTTGCCACCGCTGCCAATCTGGGAAGAGAGCGCACGCTGGGTCAGCTCGACACCGGTCACACCGGAGCCCGGCTCAAACTGACCTGACATCAGGATGATGGCGGCGGTACAGCTACAGATTACGATGGTGTCCATAAAGACCCCCAGCATCTGCACATAACCCTGGGAGGCCGGGTGCGGCGGATAGGGAGTGGCTGTCGCCGCGGCGTTGGGCGCAGAGCCCATGCCCGCCTCGTTGGAGAAGAGACCGCGCTTGATACCGTTGATCATCGCCTGGGAGATGGCATAACCCAGCGCACCCGAGCCTGCCTGCTCAATCCCGAAGGCAGACTTGATGATCAGCATGAAGACATGGGGCAACTCGGTGATGTTCATCGCCACGATCACCAGCGCCAGCAGGATGTAGGCCAGCGCCATAAAGGGCACCACCAGCTCGGCAAAACGGGCAATGCCACGAATGCCGCCGAAGATAATCAGGCCGGAGAGTGCCACCAGCGCCAGACCGCTGACCCAGTCAGGAATGCCAAACGCCACCTTCATCGCCAGACTGATGGAGTTGGCCTGCACCGCGTTGAACACCAGACCAAATGCTAGGATCAGGCAGAGCGAGAACACCACCCCCATCCAGCGCATGCCAAGGCCTTTCTCCATGTAGTAGGCTGGGCCACCACGGTAGTTGCCATCCTCATCCTTGACCTTGTAGAGCTGGGCCAGGGTGCTTTCGACGAAGGCGGTCGCCATGCCGATAAAGGCAATCAGCCACATCCAGAAGATGGCACCGGGGCCACCCAGATAGATAGCGACAGCAACACCGGCCAGGTTGCCGGTGCCGACTCGGGCGGCAAGGCTGGTACAGAGGGCCTGGAAGGAGGAGATGCCTGCGTTGTCCGATTTACGGCTGTTTTTCAGCACGGAAAACATGTGGCCAAAGTGACGGATCTGGATAAAACCCAGGCGGAAGGTGAAAAAGATCCCGACCCCGATGAGCAGGTAGATGAGCACGGCTCCCCACATCAGGTCGTTTAGCATCGCAATCAAGGTGTCCATAATTCTCTCGTTGTTATTCACATCCATGGCCAGTCTGCGCTGACCGTTTTCTGTCTGTCGTTTAATTAGCGTTTCGCTAAAGGGGCGGAATCTAGCACAGCGGGAGAGCCCGGAATAGTGATCCCGGTCACGCGAGACACAAAAAACGAACGGTAAAAGCCCATAAAGCTCCATTTAAATCGCAAACTTTCAACAAACTCAATAATTCAATCAGACAGGCCACCATTAAGCCCCATAAGAGAACCATTTTGATATATCCCTGATGAGCTATCCGGAAACGCAAACGCTTGCATGAAATAGCTTTCAAACGGCGATATTTCGCCAAACGTTTTCGCTGTAATTAAATTTCAAGTGCGTAGCGAGATAATTTATGTGATCGACGACACAAATATCGATATTGGCTAAAAAAGTTCAGCTGAAAGCAAACCGGAGCGAGGTCGGAAGGAAATGTAAAAAACCTTACTAATCATATAGTTTCACGCCATAAAACGGGATGACTCAACAGCCTGAATGTTTAACAACCAAGCGCCCCTATTGCAGGATGCAGCACATCAGTATTAATTAGGCAGGCAATGACGATGGGCCGCCCCCATCGCGCTTTTCTGAGCCTGAGGCACCAAGATCCTGTAATTTTATTTCAGAACCACCGTCTCAAGCCCGCAACCCAGGGATTACTCCCTCATTAAGAGATGATATTCGCTATGGCCGATAAATTAACCCAGCTGAAAGCCCTGACCACTGTTGTTGCCGACACCGGTGATATCGAAGCCATCAAACGCTATCAGCCCATCGATGCCACCACCAACCCCTCTCTGGTTCTGAAGGCCTCCGAGATCCCCGAGTACGCTCCGCTGATCGAAGACGCCATCAAGTGGGCCAAAGCCCAGAGCCAGGACAAGGCACAGCAAATCATCGACGCGGGCGACAAGCTGGCCGTCAACATCGGTCTGGAAGTGCTGAAGATCGTTCCGGGCCGTATCTCTACCGAAGTGGATGCCCGTCTCTCCTTCGATACCGAAGCCAGCATCGCCAAGGCCCGCAAGCTGATCCGTCTTTACAACGAAGCGGGTATCAGCAACGACCGCATTCTGATCAAGCTGGCCTCCACCTGGGAAGGGATCCGTGCCGCCGAGGTTCTGGAGAAAGAGGGTATCCAGTGCAACCTGACCCTGCTGTTCTCCTTCGCCCAGGCCCGTGCCTGTGCCGAAGCCGGTGCCTTCCTGATCTCCCCGTTTGTGGGCCGCATCCTCGACTGGTACAAAGCCAAAAATGGCCGTGACTACACCGCCAGCGAAGATCCGGGCGTGGTCTCCGTTACCTCCATCTACAACTACTACAAGCAGCACGACTACCCGACCGTGGTGATGGGCGCCAGCTTCCGCAACACCGGCGAGATCCTGGAACTGGCCGGTTGCGACCGCCTGACCATTGGTCCGGCCCTGCTGGAAGAGCTGAGCAAGAGCGAAGGCGCCGTGGTACGCAAACTGGACTACACCGGTGAGCGCAAGGCCAAACCGACCCCTATGACCGAAGCCGAATTCCGCTGGGAACTGAACCAGGACGCCATGGCTCACGAGAAGCTGGGCGAAGGTATCCGCATGTTTGCCATCGACCAGGGCAAGCTGGAAACCATGCTGGCAAGCCGCCTGTAATCGATTAATTTTTATGAAAAAAACCGGGCCCCTACCAAAGGGCCCGGTTTTTTTCATGGGCTTTTTTAGCGCTGTCATAGAGTCGTCACGAAAACGTTTTAATTTCAGATTCGTTATGTTATACGGGTGGTGAAAACGATAAAAGCCAAGGAGGGAGCCATGGAAATGTTCAACTTCGATTATGACGAGGTAGTTGAACTCGGTTCACGTAGCCGCGGGACAACGGGAAAAAAACGTAAATGGCGCGAGATCGAAGCGCTGAAAGACAAGCACCGTTTGCAGAAGGAGCTGCAATCCATTGATATCGCCTACGAGGGTCTGACAGACGACATTGAGCTGTAAGACTGCCTAATACCTGTAAAAGCGCCCCGTACATCCGGGGCGCTTTTTTATGCCGCAATCGGATGATCACGTGGCTTGTCATGCCATCGCCAGCGATGCCAAAGGATGCTGTAGGCTACTGGCAGCCATCACCAACAGCATGGCATACCAACCATGCACCTCACTCGCGAAGACTGAACTGCGCCATTCCAGGGCGCGTTGGGGCACTCATCTGAATGGCAGATCAACCGCAATAAAAAGCCCCCGTCGATGACGGGGGCCTGGATCTCGGGATTCACGATTGCGAGCTTAGCAGTAGCCGTAGCCCAGCAGACGCTGGTAGCGCTGCTCCAGCAGTTGTTCGGTATCAAGCGGACGCAGAACGTCCAGATCCTGCTTGATGCGGGCCTTGAGGTTTTTAGCCATCTTTTCCACATCGCGGTGGGCACCGCCGAGCGGCTCTTCGACGATGTTGTCGATGAGTTTCAGCTCTTTCAAACGCTGGGCAGTGATACCCATCGCTTCAGCAGCCACAGAAGCCTTCTCGGCGCTCTTCCACAGGATGGAGGCACACCCTTCCGGCGAGATGACAGAGTAGGTGGAATACTGCAGCATGTTGACGCGGTCACCCACGCCGATAGCCAGCGCACCACCTGAGCCGCCTTCACCGATTACGGTGCAGACCACCGGCACGGTCAGGCCGGCCATGACTTTCAGGTTGCGGGCAATCGCTTCGGACTGGCCACGCTCTTCGGCACCGACGCCGGGGTAAGCGCCCGGGGTGTCGATAAAGGTGATGATCGGCATCTTGAAACGCTCGGCCATCTCCATCAGACGCAGGGCCTTGCGGTACCCTTCCGGACGCGGCATGCCGAAGTTACGCTTGATCTTCTCTTTGGTCTCGCGACCCTTCTGGTGACCAATCACCATCACCGGCTCGCCGTCGAGACGGGCAATACCGCCGACGATAGCCTTGTCATCGGCATAGGCACGATCACCGGCCAGCTCGTCGAAATCGGTGAAGATCTGCTCGATATAATCGAGGGTGTAAGGGCGCTGGGGATGACGCGCCATCTGGGATACCTGCCAGGCCCCCAGATCACCGAAGATCTTCTTGGTCAGCTCTTCGTTTTTCTTCTCCAGCCGGCGGATCTCGTCTTTCAGATCCACGGCGTGATTGCCTTCACTCACATGTTTGAGCTCATCAATCTGCGCCTGCAACTCGGCAATCGGCTGTTCAAAATCCAGAAAAAGACTCATAGGGCCTTAGAACCTCTAATCAAAAACCAACTCGACCCGCTCTCGTCCAAGCAGGACGCGCAAGTCATCTAACAGTTGATCGGTGGGCGTCACCCGCCACTCGGTACCGAGCGTCAATCGCACCCGGGAACCGGGGCGACGATAGTTTACCTGAACCGGACAGACTCCGGCACGGGCGGGCTCCAAAATCTCGCACAAACGCGGAAAAAAGCGATCATCGATACGCTGTTCATCGAGGGAGATGCGGATTGCTCTGGCAAAACGCTCCCTCGCATCATTGATATCCAGTAATTCCCGGGCCGACATTTTAAGGCCACCGGAGAAGTCATCAAAGCTGACCTGTCCAGAAACCACCAAAATGCGGTCTTTTTGCATCAATTCTTCATATTTTTCCAGCGCTTCACTGAACAGGGTCACATCGAGGCGACCGGAACGGTCGTCCAGGGTGAAGATCCCCATTTTGTTGCCACGCTTGGTCACCATGCTGCGGGCGGCAATCACCAGCCCAGCCGCCGTGGTCACGGTATCGCGGGAGGTGGGGTGCAGATCGCACAACCGGCCCGACGTATAACGACGCAGTTCGCCGCTGTACTGGTTGATGGGGTGACCGGTGAGATAGAGCCCGAGGGTCTCGCGCTCCCCTTCCAGCCACACCTTGTCAGGCCAGTGTGGCACGTTGGCAAACGCCTTCTTGACGTCGTCAATCTCTTCGGTCAGCACGCCAAACATGTCGACCTGCCCCACCGCCTGCGCCTTGGCGTGCTGCTCGGCGGCACGCATCGCCTCCTCCAGCGTCGCCATCAAGGCGGCACGGTGTGGGCCGAGCCGGTCCATGGCGCCGGAGAGAATAAGCTTCTCCATCACCCGCTTGTTAAGCTTCTTGATGTCGACCCGGTTGCAGAAGTCGAACAGGTCGCGGAACGGGCCGTCCTGATCCCGGGCGATCAAGATCGCATCGATGGGGCCTTCACCGACCCCCTTCACCGCCCCGATGCCGTAGACGATATGACCATCTTCGTTGACCGAGAAGCGATAGCGACCGGTGTTCACATCCGGCGGGATCACCGTCAGCCCCATCCGCTGGCACTCGTCCACCAGGGTTACGATCTTGTCGGTGTTGTCCATATCGGCGGTCATCACCGCTGCCATGAACTCGGCCGGGAAGTGGGCCTTGAGCCAGAGGGTCTGGTAGGAGACCAGCGCATAGGCGGCGGAGTGGGATTTGTTGAAGCCGTAGCCGGCAAACTTCTCCACCAGATCGAAGATCTTCATCGCCAGCTCGCCGTCGACGCCATTCTTGATGGCGCCCTCCTCGAAACCGGCCCGCTGCTTGGCCATCTCCTCGGGCTTTTTCTTACCCATCGCCCGGCGCAACATGTCCGCGCCACCCAGCGTATAGCCTGCCAGGGTCTGGGCAATCTGCATCACCTGCTCCTGATAGAGGATGATGCCGTAGGTCGGTTCAAGAATCGGTTTCAGGCTCTCGTGCTGCCACTTCTCGTCCGGATAGGAGATCGCTTCATTACCGTGTTTGCGGTCGATGAAGTTATCCACCATGCCTGACTGGAGCGGGCCCGGTCGGAACAGGGCCACCAGTGCGATCATATCTTCGAAGCAGTCGGGGCGCAGCCGCTTGATGAGATCCTTCATGCCGCGGGATTCCAGCTGGAATACCGCTGTGGTCTCGTAGCGCTGCAGCAGGTCAAACGACTTCTTGTCATCGATGGGGATGGCGGCGATGTCCACCGGCGGCTTGCCCTCTTTGGCAAGACGCGGGTTTATCATGCCGAGCGCCCAGTCGATGATGGTGAGCGTTCGCAGACCGAGGAAGTCGAACTTCACCAGACCGGCGTATTCCACATCGTTCTTGTCGAACTGGGTGACCGGGTGATGGCCTTCGTCATCGCAGTAGAGCGGCGCAAAGTCGGTGATCTTGGTAGGCGCGATCACCACGCCACCGGCGTGTTTACCAGCGTTGCGCACCACCCCTTCAAGGCGGCGGGCCATGTCGATGAGGTCTTTGACCTCCTCATCCTGCTCGTAAAGCTCGGGTAGCTTGGGCTCGGCCTCGAACGCCTTGGCCAGCGTCATCCCCGGATCCGGCGGGATCAGCTTGGAGATGCGATCGACAAAGCCGTAAGCGTGGCCCAGCACCCGGCCAACGTCTCGCACCACCGCCTTGGCCGCCATGCTGCCGAAGGTGATGATCTGGGACACCGCCTCCCGGCCATACATCTCGGAGACGTGCTCGATCACTTCATCCCGTCGATCCATACAGAAGTCGACGTCGAAGTCGGGCATGGATACCCGCTCCGGGTTCAGGAAACGTTCGAACAGCAGGTCAAATTCCAGCGGATCGAGGTCGGTGATCTTGAGGGCGTACGCCACCAGAGAACCCGCACCCGAGCCCCGGCCCGGACCAACGGGAATGCCGTTGTCCTTGGACCACTGGATAAACTCCATCACGATGAGGAAGTAACCCGGGAAGCCCATCTGGTTGATCACTTTCAGCTCGATGTCGAGACGCTCGTCATACTCGGGACGACGCTCGGCCCGCACTGCCGGATCCGGGAACAGGAACTCGAGACGCTCCTCCAGACCCTCTTTCGACTTGGCCACCAGAAAATCTTCGGTAGTCATGTCGCCGGTCGGGAAGTTGGGCAGGAAGTATTCGCCGAGACGCACCGTCACGTTGCAGCGCTTGGCGATCTCCACCGTGTTTTCCAGCGCTTCGGGGATATCGGCAAACAGCTCCGCCATTTCCTCCTGACTGCGCAGGTACTGCTGGGGGCTGTAGCGACGGGGACGGCGTTTGTCCATCAGGGTATAGCCATCGTGGATGGCCACCCGGATCTCGTGGGCGTCGAAGTCATCGGCGTTAAGGAACACCACCTCGTTGGTGGCGACCACTGGCAGCTCGAACTCGGTAGCAATGGCCACTGCCATGTGCAGATAGACCTCTTCGTCGGGTCGACCGGTACGCAGCAGCTCGAGGTAGTAGGCATCGGGGAAATGGGTCTGGTAGAAGGCGAGGCACTGCTCGGTCATCTGCCGGTTACCCTTGAGCAGGAACTTGCCCACATCCCCTTCACGACCGCCGGAGAGGACGATCACCCCCTTGGCATGCTCGGCGAGCCAGCTTTTGTCGATAACCGGGCGCCCCTGCACGTGGCCGCGCTGGTAGCCGCGAGAGATAAGCAGGGTGATGTTCTGGTAGCCGTCGTTGTCCATAGCGAGCAGAGTGAGGCGGAACTGCTCGTCGCCAAGCTCGTCGCTCTGCACCCAGAAGTCGGCACCGACGATGGGTTTGATCCCCTTGCCGTGGGCAGCACCATAGAAGCGCACCAGACCGCACATGTTCATCTGATCGGTCAGCGCCAACGCCGGCATGTTGTTGGCCGCTGCAGCCCCGACGATGGGGTTGATCTTCTGCAGGCCATCGACCATGGAGAAGTCGGAGTGGACTCGCAGGTGGATAAAACGGGGTTCAGCCATCGTCATCTCCTCTCGCTGCTCAAACTAAATGGCATGGTCTACTCGATCCCCAGTGCGCGGCGCACCGGTTTGAAGCTCTTGCGATATTCGGGCAGCGGGCCACGCTCGGCCAGAATGGCGAGGTGCTCCGCAGTCGGATAACCCTTGTGGCGGGCAAAACCATACTCGGGATGACGGCTGTCCAACTCGGTCATCTCGCCGTCGCGGGTCACCTTGGCGAGGATCGAGGCGGCGCTGATGGCGGCCACCAGACTATCGCCCTTGACCACGGCGCGCGCTTCCATCGGCAGCGCCGGGCAGCGGTTGCCATCGATAAAGACCAGCTCGGGGGTGACCTTCAACCCCGCCACGGCGCGCTGCATCGCCAGCATGGTGGCATGCAGGATGTTGAGCTCGTCGATCTCTTCCGGAGTGGCGCGACCGATAGCCCAAGCGAGCGCTTTCTCTTTGATCTCGTCAAATAGCGCCAGCCGTTTCTTCTCGGAGAGCTTCTTGGAGTCAGCCAGTCCGACAATCGGGTTGGCGGGATCGAGAATGACCGCGGCGGTGACCACGTCACCCACCAGCGGGCCGCGACCCACTTCATCCACACCGGCAACCAGCTTGTCGTCAGGAATATCGATCATCATCTTGTAGCCTTGAATCAAAACAGGCCCCGTGGGGCCTGACAGGGGTCGACTGGCGCGACATCACCACTCGGAAAACGGATTAACGGGTAGCACGGCGCAATCGACGGTCCGAAATAGTGTTATCTGCCGAGCAGATCCACCACCGCGTCGGCGGCCTGCGAGTCGGCATTACAGCGGATCAGCTGGTGCAGCTCGGTGAAGGTGTTGACCAGCACACTGTTGTCGTGCTCGAAGTACTTGCTCACCTCTTCCACCAGATTCTCCGGGGTGCACTCGTGCTGGATCAGTTCCGGCACCAGCATGCGACCCGCGAGCAGGTTGGGCAGAGAGACAAATTCAGTCTTCACCAGTCGCTGTGCCAGCCAGTAGCTGAAGGGCTTGAGCTTGTAGCCCACCACCATCGGCTTTTTCACCAGCATGGCTTCGAGCGCCGCGGTGCCAGAGGCCAGCATCACCACGTCGGCAGCGATCATCGCCTCGCGCCCCTGCCCTTCCAGCAGCACCATCTCGAGATCCGGCGCCAGCTCGGCCTTGATGGCCATGAATTGCTCGCGCCGTTTCTGGTTGACCAGCGGCACGATGAAACCGAGATCCGGATAGCGCACCGTCAGGTGCTTGCAGGCCTCGAGAAACAGGGGGGACATAAAGCCCACTTCTGCGGTGCGGCTGCCCGGCAGCACCGCCAGCCAGCGGCGATTGGCATCGATACCGAGATTGCGACGCACGGCGGCCTGATCCGGCACCAATGGAATATCGTCCGCCATGGTATGACCGACAAAACGGCAAGGGGCGTCGAAGCGGTCGTAGAAAGCTTTCTCGAAGGGCAGGAAGGCGAGCACCATGTCGGTAGCGGCCTTGATCTTGTGAATGCGGTTCTGGCGCCAGGCCCACACCGAGGGGCTGACATAGTGAACCGTCTTGATACCGGCGCGGCGCAGTTTCAGCTCCACTCCGATATTGAAATCCGGTGCATCCACGCCGATGAAGATATCGGGCGGATTGGCAATAAAGTGACGCAGCAGTTCGCGACGGACCTTGAGAATACGCGGCAGACGGCCAAGCACCTCGGTGATCCCCATGACGGAGAGCTCTTCCATCTCGAACAGCGCCTTGACGCCCAGCGCCTGCATGCGCGGCCCGGCGATCCCTTCAAACTGCGCGTCCGGGTAGCGGGCTTGCAGCTCCCGCACCAGGCCGGCAGCCAGAATGTCGCCGGATACTTCTCCGGCGACGATACCGATGCGAACCGGATCAGGCACGGATGATCCCGCGCTCGTTGTCTTTGAGGAAGTCAACATAGAGCTGGACGGCCGGTTCGGCTTGCGCCATATCGATCAGCACCGGCAGCACCTCTTCGATGGTCTTGCCAGAGCGGAAGATCTCTTTGTAGGCGCGCTTGACAGCAGAGATAGCCTCGGCGCTGAAACCACGGCGACGCAGCCCTTCGGAGTTGACCCCGAACGGCTTGGCGTAGTTGCCTGCGGCCATCACATAGGGCGGCACGTCCTTGTTGAGGGCGGCGCAGCCACCGACGAAGGCGTGGGAGCCGACGCGACCAAACTGGTGAATGGCGGAGAGCCCCCCAAAGATCACGAAGTCACCTATCACCACGTGACCCGCCAGGGTGGCGTTGTTGGCGAAGATGCAGTTGTCACCGATGATGCAGTCGTGGGCAACGTGGACGTTGACCATGAACAGGTTGCCGCTGCCCACCTTGGTCAGGGATTGATCCTGAATGGTGCCACGGTGGAAGGTGCAGTTCTCGCGAATGACGTTGTTGTCGCCAATTTCGAGGAAGGTGCGCTCACCGGCGTACTTCTTGTCCTGACAATCCTCACCGATGGAGGTGTGCTGGAAGATCTTGTTGCCACGACCAATCTTGGTCGGGCCCTTGATCACCACATGGGAACCTACCCAGGTGTTGTCACCGATTTCCACCTCGGCGCCGATGACAGAAAAGGGGCCGATTTCAACCCCTTTACCGATCACGGCAGACTCATGGACGATGGCAGTATCGTGAATGATGGCAGTCTGGTCGATCACGTGTGTTAAACCTCGCGTTTGGCGCACATCAGCTCGGCGGTACAGACCACTTCACCGTCGACGGTAGCGACTCCGGTGAACTTGGCAATACCGCGACGCTCTTTCAGGAACTCCACGTCGAGCACCAGCTGGTCACCGGGGCCGACTGGACGCTTGAAGCGAGCATTGTCGATTGAGGCAAAATAGTAGAGTTCGTTGGGAGACGGCTTGCCCACCATGGTAAAGGCCAGGATACCGGTGGCCTGTGCCATCGCTTCCAGGATCAGTACGCCCGGGAACACCGGCTTGGCCGGGAAGTGCCCCTGGAAGATCGGCTCGTTGAACGAGACGTTCTTGATGGCACGCAGGGTTTTGCGCTCATCGCTGATCTCGTAGTCGTCGACACGATCCACCATCAGAAACGGATAACGGTGGGGCAGCAGATCCATGATTTCCTGGATACCCAGGCTCTTCTTTTCAGTAGTCAAAACAGTACCCTATACCAATCGTGATTATTCTTGATCCAGCTTCTTCTCAAGCTTGCTTAACCGCTTGTGCATCTCTTCGATACGCATCACCCGGGCGGCGGTCTTGCGCCACTCTTTATTGGTTTGCAGAGGGATGCCGGAAGAGTAGACACCGGGCTCGGTAATGGGTCGCATCACCATGGCCATACCGGTGACGGTGGCCTGGTCGCAGATCTCCATATGCCCGTTAAAGACGGAAGCGCCGCCAATGATACAGTATTTGCCGACCTTGAGACTACCAGCCATCACGGTGGAGCCCGCCACGGCGGTGCCGTAGCCGATCTCAACGTTGTGGGCGATCTGGCACTGATTGTCGATGATGACGTTGTCAGCGATGCGGGTATCCTCCAGCGCACCGCGGTCAATGGTGGTGCAGGCACCGATCTCGACCCGGTTGCCAATGGTCACGCCGCCGAGCTGGGGGATCTTGATCCACTCGCCACGTTCATTGGCATAACCGAAACCATCGGCGCCGATCACTGTGCCGGATTGAACCAGACAGTCGGTGCCCATGGTAACATTGTGATAGAGGGTGACGTTGGCCCACAGCCGGGAGCGCGCTCCCAGCCGGGTATTTTTGCCAACAAAACAGCCCGGGCCAATGCGTACATCATCACCCAGCACGACACCGGATTCGATCACCGCATTGGCGCCGATGGCCACTCTCTCGCCCAGTTGCACGTCAGCCGCGATGACGGCACTCGGATGGATATCCATGGCCGGCTGCGGGGTGGTGTCCAGCAGTTGGGCTACCCGGGCAAAACCCACGTAGGGATCCTTGAGCACCAGCGCATTGGTGGGACAGAAAGGGAGATCCGCCTCTGTGATGAGCACGGCAGTCGCCTTGCTCTGCTCCAGATAAGAGCGGTACTTCTTGTTGGACAGGAAGGTAATCTCACCCTCCCCGGCCTTTTCCAGTGTCGCTACCTTGCGGATTTCCAGGGTTCCGTCGCCATGGACCTGGGCCCCCAGTTGCTGGGCCAGCTGTGCGAGAGTGAATGCCATCAATTAGTTGCTCTTGCTTACCTGAGAAATAACCTGGCCGGAGATGTCCAGCTTGCTGGCGGCATACGGGGCGGCATTGCGCTCCAGCACCAGATCGTAACCATTGCTCTTGGCGATGGAATCGATGGCAGCCTGCACTTTGGTCAGGATCTTGTTGCGTTCTTCGGACTGACGGCGGCCGTTGTCCTGCTCAAAGGCTTGACGCTTCTGATTGAACTCCATCTGCAGCTTGGCCAGTTTCTCCTGGTTCTGCTTCTTCTGCTCGGCGCTCATGAAGGCTTCATCCTTACGGAACTTCTCGACCAGCTTCTGGCCTTCCTGTTCCAGCTTCTGCAGCTCACGCATGCGCGGCTCGAATTCGCCTTTCAGCTTGGCTGCAACGGCTTCACGCTGGGGCAGCTTTTGGAAGACTTCGCCCATATCAACCACGGCGATCTTGGTCTCAGCGAAGGCAGAACCCATGCCGGCAGCCATCAGTGCAAAGCTCAAACCAGCTACTTTCAACGCTTTATTCACACTTACTCCTTGTTCCCTCATGGCGAGGGCTACCTGATTTACCCGATTATGCAAGCGGCATTGACACCGTCTTGTTACCTGGTGAGGCACGCATACCGCGCGTCCCATCATTGAAGACCCCCACCGCATGGGTGGGGGCGATATTCTGCTTAGAAAGTACGACCGATGTTGAAGGAGAAGACTTCGGTACGATCCCCTTCGTATTTCTTGATTGGCTTGGCCAGGGCGAACACCAGCGGTCCCATCGGTGAGAGCCACTGCAAGGAGACACCTGCAGAGACACGGATATTACCCGGATTGGAGTAGTCCTGACTCAAATAGTTGCAATCCGAACCGGCAGCACAGGGGTAGGCACCATTGGCAAAATCGGTGCTCCAGACGGTACCCGCATCAACAAATGCCGTGGTCCGGATCTGCGGACGATAGGTCTCGGAGACGAACGGGGTCGGGAAGACCAGTTCGAACGAGGCCACCGCCAGTGCGTTACCACCCACCGAGGTGTCGGAACCTTCGTAATAACCGGTCTCGCATGGCTGATTGCCGGTACAGCTGCCAGAGCCCGGCTTGTTGTAAGTTTTGTAGATGGCCTTGGGACCAATGGTATTGCTCTTGAAGCCACGTACCGTATCGAAACCACCGGCATAGTAGTTCTCGAAAAACGGCAGCATGCTGTCATCACCATAACCATTGCCGTAGGAGACCCGCCCCTTGCCGATCACTACCCAGCTGTGATCTGCATCAAGCGGGAAGTAGTGGGCATCTTCGGCGGAGAGCTTGTAGTACTGCAACTCCATGCCCGGCACGGTCACCTTGGCGTTGATACGCTGACGATCACCAGAGGTCGGGAACATCCCCTTGTTCAGGGTGGAACGGGTCCAGCCTGCGGTCATATCGACGGTGACGAAGTCGAGGTTGGAGCCGTCCTGGGAGTAAATATTCCAGAACTGATCCATCTGCACCGACTGGCGATTATCGTTCCACTGATCCCAGCAGTAGGTGTTGCCATTGGTATCCGGGTTGTCTTTCAGACATTCCTGATAGTTCTGGGCATTGAACGACGGGCGGCTCAGTTTGGTACTCTCGATACCGGTACTGAAGTCAAGTCGATTGAACTCGTTGACCGGGAAGCCACTGGAGAGACGGAAACCGATGGTTTCGTTCTCGTAATCGACGATATCGGCGTCATCGGCACGGAACTGGTTGTAGTAGAGTCGCCCACCCAGGCTAACGCCGTCCACAGTGAAGTAGGGATCGTTGTAGCTCAGATCAACGTTCTTGGAGTAGTCGTTGGTACTGGCGTTGATGGAGACCGTCTTCCCGGTCCCCATAAAGTTATTCTGAGAGATCCCGGCCTGCAGGCTTAGACCCGATTCGGTACCGTAACCGATACCGGCGTTGATGGAACCTGCAGGCTGCTCCTTGACCTTGAAGTCGAGATCAACCAGGTCATCGTTGCCCGGCACCCGCTTGGTGTCCACTTCGACGCTCTCGAAGTAGCCAAGGCGATTGAGGCGGCTCTTGGACTGTTCGATGTTGTCGGAGGAGAGCCAGGTGCCCTCCATCTGGCGCATCTCGCGACGCAGCACCTGATCCTCAGTGGTGGCGTTACCGCTGAAGTTGATGTTGCGCACATAGACACGGGGGCCAGGCTCTACGTTGACGATCAGCTCAACTTCCTTGGTCTTGTCATTGACCTGCGGGAAGGTGACCACTTTCGGATAGGCGTAGCCGTAACGACCAAGGAACTTGGAGAGCACTTCTTCGGTGTGAGTCACCTGGCTGGCGGAGTAGGTGCTGCCAGCAGCGATCGGGATCAACCCCTTCATCTCGCCACCGCGATCAATCAGGTCGCCCTTGAGCTGGACACCGGAGACCTTGTACTGATCCCCTTCCTTGATGTTGAGGGTGACATAGACTCCCTTCTTGTCCGGGGTCATGGAGACCTGGGTGGACTCCTGCTGGAAGCGGATGTAGCCGCGATCCATGTAGTAGGAGCGCAGCGTTTCGATATCACCGGCCAGCTTCTGCTTCTGGTAACGCTGATCGGCGGTGAAGTTCCACCAGGGTACTTCGTCACGGAGGGAGAGTTGGGCCAGCAGCTTCTCTTCCGGGAAGACGCTATTGCCGACGATGTTGATCTGCTGGATTTTTGCAGCCTGACCTTCGACAAAGGTAAACTTCAGATCAACCCGGTTGCGCGGCAACGGGGTGACAATGGCCTTGACCTTGGCAGAGTATTTACCCACGCCATAGTAGAAATCTTCCAACCCCTTTTCGAGGGAGGTCAGTACGGTGCGATCCAGCGGGTCGCCGACACGGATACCGGAAGACTCCAGACTCTGGGTCAGTTGTTCTTCCTTGATATCCTTGTTGCCAGAAAATTCGATGCTGGAGATGGTCGGACGCTCCTTGACCATCACCTGCAGCACCTGGCCGTCACGGTAAACCTTCACATCCTCAAAGTTGCCCGAGGCGTAAAGCTTCTTGATGGCACTGGCCAGCGCCACGGAGTCGACAGTATCACCGACCCGGATCGGCAGGTTCAACAGTGCGGCCCCCAGGGTCACCCGTTGCAAACCGTCGACCTGGATATCTTGCACCACAAAAGAGGCAGGGGCCGCCTGGGCCAGGAAACTGGCACCCAGCAGGCAACTCAACACCAATGCTTTTTTAACAGCCATTTTGTTCTTATGTGTCCTTGTTGATGCTCTGGCCTCAGAGGCGAGCGAAATCGTTAAACAGCGCAATGCCCATCAATAACATCAGAATGGCGGCACCGATCCTGAAACCCACTTCCTGTATTTTCTCTGAGACCGGCTTGCCGGTGACTGCTTCGATAAGGAAATAGACCAGATGGCCACCGTCCAGCACCGGTAGGGGAAACAAATTGATGATCCCCAGGTTGACGCTGATCAGCGCCAGAAAACTCAAGAAATAGACCAGACCATAGTCGGCACTGCTACCAGCACCCTTGGCTATCGAGATAGGGCCGCTCAGGTTGTCTAGCGACACTATGCCAGCTACCAGCTTGCCGATCATGTCAAAGGTGAGCGTGATCAGGCTCCAGGTCTTGTCGGCCCCCTGCCACAGCGCTTGCAAAGGCCCATACTGTAACAGAATTCGATATTCATCCGGTAATGGAACCAGTTGCGGCGAGAGACCGACGAATCCTACCAGCTTGCCCTGCACCTTGCGGCTATCCGGGGTCAGGGTCACGTTGAGATCACTGTTGTTGCGCTCAACCACCACTTGCAGGGGTTCGCCCGGTGCCTGCTGCACCAGTTCGACAAACTGGGCCCACGCGGTAATAGGCTGATCGCCGACCTGTTTGATACGGTCACCGACCTGCAGCCCCGCCTTTTCACTGGCACTCTTGGCCACCACGGCAGCCACGACTGGCAGCACTTTGCCACTCAGGGGGACGATCCCCAAGCTGCCGATAGGCGACTCTTTATCCGGATCGAAGGTCCAGCCGGTCAGCGACAAGGTTTTATCGGTGGCATAGCTGGTATTGGGTGCCTGCACCTTGAGAGTCACTGCATCATCACCCAGATGACTTATAAGAGCGTAGGTGACGCTCTCCCAGTCACCGGTCAGCTCATCGCCGACCCCGACAATCTCCATCCCGGGCAGCACACCCGCCTCGGCCACGATGGATGCCGGACGCACTTCACCGATCACCGGCTTGACGCTCGGCACCCCGATGATAAACATCAGCCAGAGGGCAAACAGGGCAAAGACGAAGTTGGCCATGGGACCTGCGGCGACAATCGCCATCCGCGCCCAGACACTCTTGTGGTTGAAGGCATACTGCTCGTCACCGGGCTTGAGTTCATCGACCCGGCCATCGAGCATCTTGACGTAACCACCGAGCGGGATCAGCGCCAGCACATATTCGGTGCCATCTTTACCCATCCGGCGCCAGATCGCCTTGCCAAAACCGATGGAGAAGCGCTCAACCTTGACGCCACAACGACGGGCCACCCAGAAGTGGCCAAACTCGTGCACCGCGACCAGCAGGCCCAGCGCAACAACAAAAGCACCGATATTCCACAACACACCGCCCATCAGCCAAGCTCCTCAATCAAAGTGTGAGCACGGGCTCTTGCCGCACCGTCCAGGGCAAACAGATCATCGAGCGAGCCGACGGCGCTGCTCTCCAGCGCCAGCATCACTGCCTCGTTGATCCGGGCAATATCCATAAAACCGATGCGCCCGGCCAGGAAGGCGGCAACCGCCTCCTCGTTGGCCGCATTGAGCGCAGTGGTCGCCGCTTGTCCCTTCTGGCAGGCATTGATGGCCAGCGCCAGACAGGGGTAGCGATCATAATCAGGCCGGATAAAGCTGAACTCTCCGACACTGAAGAAATCCAAAGGTTCCACACTGGAGGGGATGCGATTGGGATAAGCCAGCGCATGAGCGATGGGGGTACACATATCCGGATTGCCAAGCTGGGCCAGCACGGAGCCATCCTTATACTGCACCATGGAGTGGATCACAGACTGCGGGTGGATCACCACCTGGATCTGCTCGGGGGCCGCATTGAACAACCAGCGCGCCTCGATGTACTCCAGACCCTTATTGATCATGGTGGCGGAGTCGACCGAAATCTTGGCCCCCATCGACCAGTTGGGATGCGCGATGGCCTGCGCCGGCGTCACCTTGGCCAGCTCGCTGATCTCGGTGTAACGGAACGGGCCGCCGGAACCGGTCAGCAAAATCTTGCTGATCCCTGCCGCCGCCAGATCGCAAAAGCCGGGCTGACGCTGCACAGCGGTCGGCAAACACTGAAAGATGGCATTGTGCTCGCTGTCGATGGGCAGTAGCTCGGCGCCATGCTCGCGCACGGCCTCCATGAAGAAAGCACCGGACATTACCAGCGCCTCCTTGTTGGCCAACAGAATGCGCTTACCGGCGCGCACCGCAGCCATGGTCGGGGCCAGGCCTGCCGCACCGACAATGGCTGCCATCACGCTATGGGCATCGGGATGAGCGGCTACTTCGCACAGTGCTTGAGCACCACAAAGCACTCGGGTGGCACTGCCGTGCGCTTTCAGGCGGACAGTCAGTTCGCGGGCGGCATCCTCATCGACCATCACGGCAAAACGGGGAGAGAATTCGAGGCTGTCCCGCAACATGGCATTCACGTTGCGGGCAGCGGTCAACGCCAGCACTTGCCAACTGCCCGGATTGTGGCGCAGCACCTTCAGGGTACTCTGACCGATGGAGCCGGAAGCCCCCAGAATAACCAGGTTGCGCATCAAAACTCCTGACTGAGTAGCAGATAACTGAGGAGAAACACTGGCAGAGCAGCAGTCAGACTATCAATCCGATCTAGCACCCCACCATGACCTGGCAGCAGGGTGCCGGAGTCCTTGATGCCCGCTTCACGCTTGAACATACTCTCGGTCAGATCGCCGAGTACCGAAGCAAGCACCGCCAGCAAGGAGCAGAACAGCACGATAACCATCTTGGCAGGAACAAACCCCATCCACCAGGTGACGCCAATGGCCAGCAGGCTGGCGGTAAAGAGCCCACCGCACATCCCTTCAATGGTTTTGCCCGGACTGACGGCCGGTGCCAGCTTGTGTTTACCAAACGCCCTGCCAAAAAAATACGCGCCAGAATCTGCCGCCCAAACCAGCCCCATGACGAAGAGCAGGATCCAGGCTCCCATCATGGGGTCATGGTAAAAGTTGTAACCACGAATGGCGACCAGCGACCAGAAGAAGGGAACCAGGGTCACCAGACCAAACAGGGACTTGAGCCAGATTGACTCTTTCCACAGCTTGGCGCTCTGGGGATAGCGCAGCACCAGCAGCAGACCCAGCAGCCACCAGCTTACCGCGGTCCAGAGCACGCCCATCACCAGCGGATGCAGATGGGGAGTCCAGAGCTGCTCCACCGGCAACCAGAACAAGCTTGCCCCGAGCAGCAGGCAGAATAGGATGGGTAACCATTGTTGCGGGGCGGCAGAGACAAAGCCGCTCCATTCACGGCTGGCCAGCAAAAAGACCAGCGCAGCCAACAGGGCAAAAAACTTCAATGGCAGAAAGAAAAGCGCCCCCAATACCAGGGGGATCAACATCAAAGCAGTAATAATTCGTTGTTTTAGCAAAAGAAACCTCTCTCTTGGGAGCGGGGTTTAGCCGGTCTGCTGCTCGGCGATCAATTCCCGGATCTGTTCACCCGTGCAGCCGAAGCGGCGTTCGCGGGCAACAAAGGAGGCAACGGCCTCACTGAACTCGGCCTCGTTGAAATCGGGCCACAACACCGGGGTAAAGTAGAGCTCGGCATAGGCGAGCTGCCATAATACAAAGTTGCTGATGCGATGGTCACCACCGGTGCGGATCAACAGGTCCACGGGTGGCAGATCGGCCATGCAAACCTCGCGGGTCAACATGGATTCATCAATGTCGTCAGCGGCCAGTTCACCGGCCGCCACTGCTTTAGCCAGCTTGCGGGCGGCCTGAGCGATATCCCACTGGCCACCATAGTTGGCCGCAATATTCAGGGTCAATCCCTTGTTATTGGCGGTCAAGGCTTCTGCCTTGGCAATTTTGGCCTGCAACCGCTCACTGAAGCGAGCTGTATCGCCAATTACCTTGAGCCGGATCCCGTGACTGTGAAGTTTGTTCACCTCACGGCCCAGCACGGTAACGAACAGTTCCATCAAAGCGCTGACCTCCCCTTCCGGGCGGCGCCAGTTCTCGCTGGAGAATGCAAACAGGGTCAATGCCTCGATTTTGGCGCGCGCAGCAAAGGTAACGGCCTCGCGCACTGACTTGACGCCAGCCTTATGACCATAAACCCGCATCTTGCCACGGTTCTGTGCCCAGCGACCATTGCCATCCATGATGATGGCGACGTGACGGGGTAAAGACGAGTTGGCACAATCACCCAACGCAGCCAAAAGCGACATGGTTTTCTCCCACAAAGACAAAAGCGCCGTGCAGGGGCACTACACGGCGCTCGTAATATACCTTTCAGGCGCTTAGATTTCCATTAGCTCCTTCTCCTTTGCAGCAAGGGCCTCATCGACCAGCTTGATGTAGGAGTCAGTCAGTTTCTGGATCTCTTCCTGGGCGCGACGGTCATCGTCTTCTGAGATCTCTTTCTCTTTCAGCAACGCTTTCAGATCAGCGTTGGCATCGCGGCGAATGTTGCGCACGGCAACACGGGCATTTTCTGCTTCACCACGCACAACCTTGGTCAGGTCACGGCGACGCTCTTCGGTCAGCGGCGGCAGCGGCACCCGCAGGGACTGGCCATTGCTGGAGGGGTTCAGGCCCAGATCGGAGGTCAGGATCGCCTTCTCGACCGCCTGGATCATGGAACGGTCAAAGACGGAGATGGAGAGGGTGCGAGAATCTTCAGCCACGACGTTGGCCAACTGTTTCAGCGGAGTGGCCGCACCGTAGTACTCAACCTGGATGCCGTCGAGCAGGCTCGGGTGAGCACGGCCAGTACGGATCTTGGACATCTGGGTCTTGAGTGACTCGACACTCTTGCCCATGCGCTCCTTGGCGTCGTTTTTAATCTCGTTGATCACAGCGGTTTTCCTTTTGGCGAACGAGCCGCCATGCGGCTCGCATCTATTTTATTTGCTGACGTAATGGATCAGGGTACCTTCCGGCTCACCCATGATAACCCGGCGCAGGGCGCCCGGCTTGTTCATGTTGAACACGCGGATCGGCAGATCGTGGTCACGTGCCAGAGTAAAGGCAGCAAGATCCATCACCTTGAGCTCTTTTTCAAGAACTTCATCATAACTCAATTCGTGGTACAGGACGGCATCCGGATTTTTGACCGGATCCTCGTTGTATACACCATCTACCTTGGTGGCTTTCAGCACCACGTCGGCTTCGATCTCGATCCCGCGCAGGCAGGCTGCCGAGTCGGTAGTAAAGAAGGGATTGCCAGTACCGGCAGAGAAGATCACTACCTTGCCAGCACGCAGCTGGCTGATTGCCTCGGCCCAACTGTAGGAGTCACAGACCCCCTGGAGGGAGATAGCAGACATCAGACGGGCATTCACATAAGCACGATGCAGGGCATCACGCATGGCCAGACCGTTCATCACGGTTGCCAGCATACCCATGTGGTCGCCCACCACGCGGTTCATGCCCGCCTTGGCAAGACCGGCACCACGGAACAGGTTGCCGCCACCGATGACCAGACCGACCTGAACACCCAGCTCAACCAGCTCTTTGATCTCTTGGGCCATCCGCTCCAGCACTGCCGGATCAATGCCGAAACCCTCGGATCCTTGCAGGGCTTCACCACTCAACTTCAGAAGAACACGTCTGTATGCAGGTTTGGGATTGGTACTCATGTCACTGATTCCTGGTCATATAAAGACCGCGACATAAGTCGCGGTCTGGGGAAACGGAAAAACCGGTTCGATTAGGCCTTTTGAGCGGCCGCGATTTGAGCTGCCACTTCAGCAGCGAAATCGGTCTCTTGCTTCTCGATGCCCTCGCCCACTTCGAAACGGGTGAAGGAGACAACGTCAGCGCCTTCTTTCTTCAGCAGCTCGGCAACAGTCATGGAAGGATCTTTCACGAACGGCTGACCAGTCAGGGAAACCTCACCGGTAAACTTCTTCATGCGACCTTCAACCATCTTCTCGGCGATCTCTTTCGGCTTGCCGGAGTTGATGGCGATGTCGATCTGGATTTCGCGCTCTTTGGCAACGACTTCAGCAGATACGTCTTCAGGCTTGACGAATTGCGGGCTGTTGGCAGCAACGTGCATGGCCAGATCTTTAGCCAGTTCGTCGGAACCACCGGTCAGCTTGGTGATAACACCGATGCGGGAACCGTGAACGTAGGTGCCCAGGTTGTCACCTTCAACCAGCATCACGCGACGCAGGTTCATGTTCTCACCGATCTTGGCGATCAGGTTGGTGATGGTCAGCTCGACGGATTCGCCGTTGCCGAAATCAGCGGCTTTCAGCGCGTCAACATCAGCGATCTTCTGGGTAGCAGCGATCTCGACGATCTTCTGACCCATGGCCAGGAAACCGGCATCCTTGGAAACGAAGTCAGTCTCGCAGTTCAGCTCGATCATGACAGCAACGTTGCCTTCGGTACGGGCGAAGATCACACCTTCAGCAGCGATACGGCCAGCTTTCTTGGCAGCTTTGGCCTGACCGGATTTACGCATGTTCTCGATGGCCAGCTCGATATCGCCGTTGGCCTCTTCCAGTGCTTTTTTGCAATCCATCATGCCAGCGGCGGTGCGCTCGCGCAGTTCTTTTACCAGGGCGGCAGAAATGTTTGCCATGTCCAGTATCCTCGGTCTTGAATTGACAAGAAACAGGGGCCACAAGGGCCCCTGCTAACCAATTACATCAGCTTGGTTAATAAGGGCTTTGCAGACCTTATCAATTACTCAGCTTCAACGAAGCCATCTTGTTCGGCTTGAACAACGATGTCCTGCTCGCGAGCTTCCAGTACGGTGTCAGCAGCAGCATTCAGGTACAGCTGTACGGCACGGATAGCGTCGTCGTTACCCGGGATGACATAGTCAACGCCGTCCGGGTTGGAGTTGGTATCAACGATGGAAACTACCGGGATACCCAGGTTGTTGGCTTCTTTGATAGCGATGTGCTCGTGGTCTGCATCGACAACGAACAGAACGTCAGGCAGGCCGCCCATGTTCTTGATACCACCCAGGCTCTTCTCCAGCTTTTCCATTTCGCGAGTACGCATCAGCGCCTCTTTCTTGGTCAGCTTGTCGAAGGTACCGTCCTGGCTCTGGGTTTCCAGATCTTTCAGGCGCTTGATGGACTGACGAACGGTTTTCCAGTTGGTCAGCATGCCGCCCAGCCAGCGGTGGTTAACATAGAACTGGTCGCAACGCTCAGCGGCTTCTTTTACGGCTTCAGACGCGGCACGCTTGGTACCTACGAACAGTACCTTGCCTTTCTTGGCAGCTACGGAGCTGATGAAGTTCATGGCATCGTCAAACATCGGAACGGTTTTTTCCAGGTTGATGATGTGAACTTTGCTGCGGGCACCGAAGATGTAGGATTTCATTTTCGGGTTCCAGTAACGAGTCTGGTGACCGAAGTGAACGCCGGCTTGCAGCATGTCGCGCATAGAAACTTTAGCCATTTTATACCTCTGTATTGGGGTTAGGCCTCCACACATCCCATATAACCGACCCGTTAAGGCACCCCGGCATATGTGTCGATGTGTGTGTGTTGTTTAAGTAAGGGTGATGAAATGGTGGACGCAAGTTCCCCATTCCGGCGCGCTTTATACCATAACTTTGTTCCGGACACCACCGGCCGACACTCTAAACAGGTGTAAATCTGGATCCCTCCAAAGGAGGTTGCGACTGCCATTTGACGCTGTGATGACAATCACACTGGAAGTACGCGGGGGTTGCGGATAAAATTTTGGCCTGATTGCAAACGCATCTATTTTTCATTACCTGTCCTGTCCGCCCTCGCAGGCCCAGCGGCAGGCCGCAAGAGAGATCCCATGTCCATTAAAATCAAGACACCGGAAGAGATTGAAAAGATGCGCGTTGCCGGCCAATTGGCCGCCGATGTGCTGGTCATGATTGCGCCCCACGTCAAAGCTGGCGTCACCACTGACGAACTGAACACCCTTTGCCACAACTACATCGTCGATGTGCAGCAGGCAATCCCGGCTCCACTCAACTACCACGGTTTCCCGAAATCCATCTGCACCTCGGTGAACGATGTGATCTGCCACGGCATCCCGAACCACAAGAAGTTGCGTGATGGCGACATCATCAACCTCGACATCACCGTCATCAAGGATGGCTACCACGGCGACACCTCCGCCATGTTCATCGTGGGCGAGACCACCCCGCTGCGCCGTCAGCTCTGCAAGGTTGCGCAAGAGAGCCTCTACGCCGCCATCAAGAAGGTGCGTCCGGGCGCCTGTATTACCGAGATTGGCGCCGTAATCCAGCCCATCGTCGAGAAGGCAGGTTTCTCCGTGGTGCGTGACTACTGCGGTCACGGCATCGGAGCCGAGTTCCACGAAGAGCCGCAGATCCTCCACTACCGCAACAGCGGCAAGCAAGAGCTGAAAGCGGGCATGTGCTTCACTATCGAGCCGATGGTCAACAGCAAAAAGTACCACTGCAAGGTCAATCCGAAAGATGGCTGGACCGTGACTACCAAGGATGGCGGCGACTCCGCCCAGTGGGAACACACCCTGCTGGTGACCGAGGATGGTTGCGAGGTGCTCACCCTGCGCCCGGACGACACTATCGACCGCTTCATCAAACACAGCTAACATCGAACCCCGGCCCTTGTGAAAAGCGCCGGGGTTTTTACTGCCTGTTTCAGCCAGATGCCTGCCACTTTGTGTGTGAGATGCCATGGACGCCAGCCTGCTTTCCCCTCATCTGTTACCCGACGACCAACTCACCCGCGATAACTGCAAAGAGTACCTGAGTCGCTTTCTCGGCTGGCTGCATGCCCGTTTTGATGCCGGTGACAACATCATCGAGCTGGTCGCTACCCGCTCCGAATATATGGATCAGCTGCTCTGCCGGTTGTGGCAGAAGTTTGGCTTCGACAAGAGTGACCTCACCCTCATCGCGGTGGGCGGTTATGGCCGCGGCGAGCTGCACCCCCACTCCGATATCGACCTGCTGATCCTCTATGACGGCGACGAACTGGACGAAGTGTTGGGACTACGCATTGGCGAGTTCATCACCCTGTTGTGGGATCTCAAGCTGGAGGTGGGTCAGGCGGTGCGCAACGTGGCGGAGTGCATCGAGCAGGGCAAGGCCGACATCACGGTCGCCACTAACCTCATTGAGGCGCGCTACATCACCGGCCGCAAGGAGGGATTCCTGCAGCTCAAGGAGGCGACCGGCCCCCAGCACTTTTGGCCGAGCGAAGCCTTCTTTCGCGCCAAGCGCCAGGAGCAGGCGGAGCGGCACCAGCAGTTTCTCGGTACCGCCTACAAGCTGGAGCCGGATCTCAAGTGCAATCCGGGCGGCCTGCGCGATATTCAAACCCTCGCCTGGGTCGCCCGTCGCCACTTCGGTGCCACCACATTGTTCGAGATGACCAGTCACGGCTTTCTCAACCGTGCCGAGTACCGCGAGCTGCTCGACTGCCAAAATTTCCTCTGGAAGGTGCGCTTTGCCCTGCATATGGCCATCAACAAGGGGGATAACCGCCTGCTGTTCGATCGCCAGCGCACCGTAGCCCAGATGTTGGGCTTCGAGGGGGAAGGCAACACCCCGGTCGAGCAGATGATGAAGCGCTTCTACCAGACGGTACGGCGGGTCTCCGAGCTCAACGAGATGCTGCTGCAGCTGTTTGACGAAGCGATCCTCGGCAACACCGCCATGGATGTACGCCGCCTCTCCAATGAGTTCC
The DNA here is from genome assembly GCF_049175515.1 of Aeromonas sp. 600479. Lineage (NCBI taxonomy): Bacteria > Pseudomonadati > Pseudomonadota > Gammaproteobacteria > Aeromonadales > Aeromonadaceae > Aeromonas > Aeromonas sp. 600479. Next base: position 69,634 of record NZ_JAAKVF010000013.1, on the reverse strand, counting down.
AGCTCCGTGGCCGCCTCATCGATGCGGTGGATGCGGAGCTGTTTACCCGTGAACCGGCCGCCATCCTGCGCCTTTTTTATCAGATGGCCCAGCATCCCGAGATTGCGGGCATCCACTCGGCCACCCTGCGCCAACTGCGCGAGGCGCGCCGCAAACTGAACTGCTGGTTGCAGGAGTTGCCCGACTGCCGTCGCCTGTTTATGGCGCTGCTGCGCCACCCAAACGGCATCGGGCTGCCGCTGACCCTGATGCACAAGTACGGCATTCTGGCGGCCTATCTGCCGCAATGGAACCTCATCGTCGGCCAGATGCAGTTCGACATGTTCCACGCCTACACGGTGGATGAGCACACCCACCGGCTGCTCAAGAACATTCACGGCTTTCCCAACCCGGCCAACCGCCAGAGCCACCCGCTCTGCCACGAGGTGTTCACACGACTGCGCAAACCGGAGCTGCTCAGCATCGCAGCCCTGTTCCACGATATCGCCAAGGGGCGGCGTGGCGATCACTCCGAACTTGGCGCCGTCGATGCACTGGAGTTCTGCCAGCTGCACGGCCTCGATCGCTACGAGAGCCGGCTGGTCGCCTGGCTGGTGCGCCACCATCTGCTGATGTCGGTCACCGCCCAGCGCCGCGATATCTATGACCCTGACGTGGTCACCGACTTTGCCCAGAAGGTGCGCGACGAGCAGCATCTCGACCTGCTCTACTGCCTCACCGTGGCCGATATCTGCGCCACCAACGACACCCTGTGGAACGACTGGAAGGGCACCCTGCTGCGCGAGCTCTACTTCGCTACCCAGAAGGCGCTGCGCCAGGGGTTGGAGAACCCGCCCGACATGCGGCTGCGCATTCGCGAAAACCAGCGTCAGGCCAAGCAACTGCTGGCGCAACGGGATGTATCGGAAGGGGCGATCAATCGGCTCTGGGCCGATTTCAAAGCCGACTACTTCCTGCGTCACAGCCCGGAACAGATCGCCTGGCACTGCCGCCACATCATCGAGCATGGCGACAACCCGGCGCCGTTGGTGCTGATCGGCAAACACCCGACCCGCGGTGGCAGTGAGGTGTTCATCTACTGCCGCGACACGCCGAACCTGTTTGCCACCGTCGCCTCGGCGCTGGATCAGAAGAACCTCAACATCCACGACGCCCAGATCATGAACTCGCGCAGCAACTTCGTGCTCGATACCTTTGTAGTGCTTGAGCCCAATGGCGAACCCATCAGTCCCAACCGCACCGCCACCATCAAGAAGGCGCTGGAGAAGGCGCTGCAGGAACCGGGCAAGCTGGTGCTGCGCAACAAGCCACTGTCACGGCGCCACCGCCAGTTCAGCGTGCCGACCCGGGTCGTTTTTCTGCCGCACAAGGGGGAGAGCCGCCACACCCTGATGGAGCTGACCGCCCTCGATACTCCCGGCCTGCTGGCGCGGATCGGCGCGGTATTCCAGCAGTGTGGCCTGTCGCTGCACGCCGCCAAGATCGCCACCTTTGGCGAACGGGTCGAGGACTTTTTCAGTCTGACCAGCCTCGATGGCGAGCCATTGACACCGGAGCAACAACTGCAGCTGGAAGAGCGGCTGGTGCATCAGCTCAATCCGCAGCAATTTGCTATGGAGTGAGTGCGATCTGATTCAAAAGAGGCTGTTTTCACCTCCGTTTTCCCATACCAAACAAATGGTTGGCTAAGAAATATGAAAGAAATGGTCGCTGGCCGGAAGAATTCCGGTCAGCCACTTAAAAACAGTCGGAAAAGTGTGATACAACAAACAGAATTTTTTAAAGGAAACCTGTCATGACCGAGTTGCAACAGATCATTGAAGCGGCCTTCGAGCGCCGCGACACCATTACCCCGAGCACTGTGGACAGCGCTACCAAATCCGCCATCCTGCAAGTCATCGAGCTGCTGGACTCCGGCAAGGCCCGGGTTGCCGAGAAGATCGCCGGTGAGTGGGTTGTTCATCAGTGGCTGAAGAAGGCGGTACTGCTCTCGTTCCGTATCAACGACAACGGCATCATCAAGGGCGACGACGCCCAATATTACGACAAGGTTCCCCTCAAGTTCTCCAACTACACCGAAGAGCAGTTCAAGGCTGCCGGTGTACGCGTGGTACCGCCGGCGACCGCTCGCAAAGGCTCCTTCATCGCGCCCAACACTGTGCTGATGCCCTCCTACGTCAACATCGGCGCCTACGTTGACGAAGGCACCATGGTCGACACCTGGGCCACCGTGGGCTCCTGCGCCCAGATCGGTAAAAACGTGCACCTTTCCGGCGGCGTCGGCATTGGTGGCGTATTGGAGCCGCTGCAGGCAAACCCCACCATCATCGAAGACAACTGCTTTATCGGTGCTCGCTCCGAAGTGGTTGAAGGGGTGATCGTCGAGGAAGGTTCCGTCATCTCCATGGGCGTCTTCATCGGCCAGTCCACCCGAATCTATGACCGCGAAACCGGCGAGATCCACTACGGCCGCGTACCGGCTGGCTCCGTAGTCGTCTCCGGCTCCCTGCCATCCAAATGCGGCAAATACAGCCTCTACGCGGCGGTGATCGTCAAGAAGGTCGATGCCAAGACTCGCGCCAAAGTCGGCATCAACGCCCTGCTGCGCTCCATCGACGAGTAATCAGCATTGCTGTGATGAAAAAGGGCGCCTTATGGCGCCCTTTTGATTTTGGCGCCCCTGTCACATGCAAGCCATGAGGCATCGGTTAAGATGGATGGGACAGGATCGTTTCAAACCGAGGAAGCCTGATGTACGAGAATCTGAAGAGCCTGGGGATCCAGGATCCCACCTCCGTCGACAGCTATACCCTGCGCCAGGAGGCCAACCACGACATCCTCAAGATCTACTTCAAGAAGCAGAAGGGCGAGTTCTTCGCCAAGAGTGTCAAATTCAAGTATCCCCGCCAGCGCAAGACCATGCTGGTCGACTCCGGTACCCATGAGTACAAGGATGTCACCGAGATCAACGCCAACCTCAAATACGTGGTAGATGAACTCGACAGCCTGACCCAGGGTATCCATCTGCAAGCCGATCCGGACATCAAACAGAAGATCCTGCGCGACCTGCGCCATCTGGAAAAAGTGGTGCAGAACAAGATCAGCGAAATCGAGCGGGATCTCGAGAAACTCTAGCCACACCGATTCGACAAAAGAGCGCCCTGGTGGCGCTCTTTTTATTACTGCAGCCTGCACTAACCAGCCGCCAAGTTACCGCCTCCGACGCAAGTCATTTACCAGCGGACAAAAAGAAGAGGGAGGCATGCGCCTCCCTCTTCCAGAACCTGATGTCAGGCAACTGAATTAGTTGCTCTTCATCCAGATATCCATATCGGTTTTCAGGTTGTCGGACTTGGTGCCAAAGATGGCTTGTACGCCAGAACCTGCTACAACCACACCGGCAGCACCCAGTTTCTTCAGACCAGCCTGGTCAACCTTGGCAACATCTTTCACACCAACACGCAGACGGGTGATGCAGGCATCCAGAGAAGCGATGTTCTCTTTACCACCGAAGGCGGCAACCAGAGCAGCAGACATCTCGTCTTTGCCTTGGCCAACAGCCTCTTCAGCAGTCTCGTCTTCACGACCCGGGGTTTTCAGGTTCATGGCACGGATAACGAAGCTGAATACGACGTAGTAGATAGCCGCGTAAACCAGACCCAGACCAACCAGCAGCAGCATGTTGTCGGCACGCGGTGATTGCACCACGAAGTCGATGAAGCCGTTGGAGAAGGTGTGACCGTGTACGATACCCAGAGAGTTGGTCAGCACATAAGCCAGACCAGCCAGTACAGCGTGGATTGCGTACAGAACCGGAGCGATGAACAGGAAGGAGAACTCGATCGGCTCGGTGATACCGGTCAGGAAAGAGGTCAGGGCTGCAGAGGCCATGATACCAACGATCTTGGCGCGGTTTTCCGGCTTGGCAGCGTGAGCAATGGCGAACGCAGCAGCAGGCAGACCGAACATTTTGAACAGGTAGCCACCAGCCAGCTGACCAAAACCGTTACCGGCAGCGCGGGACGCGTCATCAGCAGTCAGGAAGCAGGTCATGATACCGTGAACAGTTTCACCGGCACCGTTGACGCAGGTACCAGCCTGATAGAAGAACGGTACGTTCCAGATGTGGTGCAGACCGAACGGGATCAGGGAGCGCTCAACCACGCCGTAGATACCGAAGGCCAGTACCGGGTTCTGGTTGGCAGCCCAGTCAGAGAAGGCACCGATGGCGCCACCCACTGGCGGCCAAATCACGGACAGGATCACACCCAGACCGATGGAGAGGAAACCGGTGATGATGGGTACGGCACGTTTGCCCGCGAAGAAGCCCAGGTACTCTGGCAGCTGGATCTTGTAGAAACGGTTGAACGCCCAGGCAGCGATACCACCGGCCAGGATACCACCCAGCACGCCGGTTTCGATGGTTTCAACACCCATCACAGGTGCCATGACCTTCAGGGTTGCGACCATGATGCCATAGCCAACGATGGCTGACAGACCGGATACACCGTCGTTATTGGTAAAGCCAAGAGCAACACCCACTGCGAACAGCAGGGCCATCTGGCCAAATACAGAACCACCGGCTTGCTCCATCAATTGGGAGACAATTTCCGGCATCCAGCTGAAGTGGGCAGCACCCACCCCCAGCAGAATACCTGCGACTGGCAAGACTGATACTGGCAGCATCAGCGCCTTACCAACCTTTTGCAGATTAGAGAAAGCATTTTTGAACATTGTGTGCGCTCCTGAATGGATTGTCGTCCCTGAACGATCTATCTGGATGAAATAAGCACTGATTCATTCAGATATCTTCGAGTCGGGCTTGTTTATTTTGACCATCAGAATATAACCCAGCGGGTCATAAATTGCTGCTTTCGAAGACGGGGGAATATTGAATTTGGAGGGAAGATCACAACTTGTTTAGCGGCTAAAAAGCTCATCTAATGTGAGTTAATAATCTGCATTATTACTCTATTATAAAAACATATAAATAGCAGTTTCACTTTGTATTTTAATAATGCCATTTATATCAGATGGAAACCCATTGTAACTCAATGTAACGGCGTGATTTTTATTTATTACAGTCTACCGATTAAAAAGGCCTCCAACAAGGGAGGCCTCAATAAATATATCTGACCAGCAAAGGGGCGTATTATTCTATTTTTGCGAGCGCTTGACCGCATCAATAAACACGCTTTTTGCCTTGGTTGAACCAGCCCGCTCGGCCTCGTTCACCAGCTTCATCGCCTTGTCGATATCCCCCGCCTTGACCGCTTTTTCGATCTGGCTCTGGTAGAAGGCTTCTGTTTCACTCAGCATGGCAGGAGCAGGTTTGGCTGCGACCGCAGCTGTTGCAGTTGTGGTAACGGCTGCAGTCGTCGCTATCGCGGCAACCTGCTGACCCTGGCTCATGGCCACCTTGTCGGCATATTCGGGTTTGAATACCGCTTCAAGGCCACTCCCACGGGCCATATCTTTGACTTTGATCTGCACCAAACCCCAAGGAGAGTGCGGGATCACAGGATCCTTGATATCAGGCTCAACGGTACCATTAGCACGGGCAAACGCTTTTGATGGATGCAGGATTGTTGTGCTGCCAGAGAGTTGGTCCGCAGGCGCATAGACGATCATGTATGTTTCGCTGGCCGGGTTGCCAGGCATGCTGCGGTCAACAAAGAGACGCCCTTCGATACGGTCGTTATCGAGCAGGTGAGCAGGCTGATAACTGAATACTGACTCACCCAGTACCCGAGTCACCTTGAACTCGGCATCCAGCATAATGACCTTGGGCACCATCACGGTTTTGCTCACCTGTGATGCCAGGCTGATCGCCAGATTGCCGGTGTTGGTCGGCAGGCGATAAGCCGCAAAGTAACTCATTCCCTCATCAAACTGAAAAGTGGGTTGCTTGCCATCGATGGCCAGCAAGGTCTCACCTTCAGGCAAGGGGGCATAACTGAAATCTTTAAACGCCACACAGCAGCTTGAGGCTTTGGCCAACGCTTGCTTGGCTTGATCTGCATCGCTCAAGATCGAGCCATGTTCTTGCAGGGGAACAACCATGTTTCCGGCACAACCGGTTAATAGCGCAGTGATTACGGCTGCAATAGACATCTTTACCCGTTTCATTTTTCTTATCTCCATAATCCGGTGGCCGTGATCCGGCGAAACAAAACTGCCCCCATAAGGGGGCAGTCACTAACTTAACTTAAACTTTTGCTTACCACCAAGCTTCCGCTTGAACACCGAACTGGTAGGTGTCTTTGGAGGTATTGCCTTCGAAGACTTTCTTGTCTTCGTCGTTAGCCAGGTAGGAGGCGAACACACGAATTTCCGGACGGGCCCAGAAGCTGGAGCCAGCAGACCAGGCTTGAGCCAGAGTCAGCTTGTAGCCAGCATCTTTGTCTTCGCTGCCATTGGTAGACTTGTTGTTGTCCTTGAAGTAACCGCCTTCAAAGATGGTCTTGTTGAAGTCATCCCACTTGTACATCGGACGGATAACAGCAGACATAGTTTCATACTTGTCGTTGCCATCCCACATTTCGTTGCCTACACCGTAGACCAGCTGGTGACCCATCTCCCAGGAGTTGCCCATCGGCACCACACCCCAGTTGATGATACGGAAACCATCGGCACCGTCTTTCGCTTCAGCACCGTACCAGGAACCATCACCGTAGAAAGCCATGGTCTTGGAGTAGCCTTCAGTACCGTATTGCAGCACGGTTTTGTTGAAACCGCCGAGGATGCCTGCGGTCAGTTCAGCAGTCAGCATCACGCCGTCTTGCGGATTCTTTTTCAGTGCTTTCTGATCGTTGGTCTCATTGACCAGAGCGTAATCAACACCCAGCTCCAGGGACGCGTCGGTCCACAGCGGGATGCCGGCATAACGCAGATCCAGAGTATTGACGTTCAGATCTTCATTCTTCTGATAGGTCGGGTTACCGTTGGCATCCACACCGGTTTGGGTGTACTGGCCAAACACATCAGCAGCGCTGCGATCGTTACGTACCCATGCGAAAGAAACTTTACCCGGACCAGCCTGGATGCCTTCGATACCAGCACCAGCACCGGAGATGTTCCAGTAGTAGAAGTCGGAGATGTGGATGTCATGGCGTTGATAGTAACGCTTACCAGCCCACAAGGTTGCTTCAGGAGCAAAGTTCAGCAAGCCTTTGGCTTGTACGTTGAACTGACGCAGAGCGAAGTCGGAATCACCATTGCACTGCTTGGCATCGAAGTTACAAACAGTACCGGTACCTTCCCAGTCATTTGAACCGTTGGAAGCCATGGCAAACATGGAATCAACATAGAAAGTCTTGCCATCTTTGTTGAACACTTCCTGACCCAGTTGCACTTCACCGTAGGTATCATTTTCGTTACCCAGACGGCCAACTTTATTGACGTTGTATTTAACCATGTCGCCGTCGCCGGAAACACCGACACCGGAACGGAAGTAACCGTGGAAATCTACGGCAAAGGCGGCTTGGGAAGCCAGGGCGGCAGTAACAGCTGCTGCAATCGGGAGCCACTTCATTTTCATTGTCATATTCCTTATTTCCCGCAGTGAGGAGTGTGATCCTGAATATTCAACGTTTTATCACCACGTAATCCTGTTGGTGATAATCGAGGTTGATTATAGGGAGCGTATTTCGCGACAAATATGAAGCGACTCACAAAATGGCGACAAATCGCTCGGCGAGCTATCACGGCGACAATGACTAGTAAATAAACGCCAAAACAGGCAATAAAAAACCAATAAACAAAGACAACCAGCAATGCAAACCAACCTGAAAGCGTTATCATTAATTAATTTGCGATAGAACCAAAGTCATTATTTTACGATCGGATGACAAAAACATGACTGAGATCGCTTTCAAGATTGAACTTTTATTTGGATGAGGGGTCTGTGGTGCGCTTGAAACCGTTACGATGAGGAAGTGCTAAAAAGGGAGAATACCCCTCAGTTACTATCGACAATAAACATGGGAAATATACTTACTGAATGAGATGGTTTTGTGCCAATAACAATCCCCTGCTGGTTAAGGAACAGGAGATTGATATGGCTCTATTTCAGAGAATATTCAGGGCTGAATATCCCACTTTTTCAACCAGCTGAGTGCCACCTGTTCGGGTTCATCGTGCACGGTCGCATCCAGTTCCAGCAGGGGAATCACTCGCGTGGCACCCAGCTCTTGCAACAGGCCATCAAGCCGACGGCCTGCTCCGCAGAAGATTTCATAGCTGCTGTCACCCATGGCAATCAGGGCATAACGCAGTCCCTTGAGCCAGGGTGCCTTGTCAGCCAGCTCACTGGCAAAGGGCTGCAAATTGGGAGGAATGTCCCCCTGCCCGGTGGTGGCACTGACCAGCAATAAAAAACGGCCGGGGTCAATGTCCGCCAGCCGTGCTTCTTCGTGCAGAGAACAGTGATGCCCCTTGCGTTCCAGCTCATCTGCCAAGGTCTCGGCCACCAGCATGGCTGCGCCGTAAACAGTCCCAACCACGATATCGATCTGTGCCATTCTCTGCTCCCCGCGTGAGTCACTCTTTTGAGCAACTCTATCAGCAAGCTGGCGTCAGATGCCACCGGTTCAGGGCTGAGGATCAGGCGCTTAGTAGTCGCTCTCGCTGGCGGGCCAGCCCAGCTCGGCAAACAGGCGCAGCACATCCTGACCGAGTGGCGCCTGGATCCGCATCGGCACCTTGAGCACCGGATGGGTAAAGCTCAGGGTGCGGGCCACCAGCAGCAGCCGTTCGCAGCCAAAGTGCTCGCGAAAGAAACGGTTGTGGCGCCCATCTCCGTGGGTGGTGTCCCCGACAATAGGGTGGAACAGGTGATCCATATGGCGGCGCAGCTGATGCTTGCGGCCGGTCTTCGGGAACAATCTGACCAGGCTGTAACGACTGGTGGGGTGCTTCTTGGAGACCGCATGGGGCAGCTCAACCCGATGCAGGCGACGGAAGGTGGTGACGGCATCCTGTGCAGGACGATCCGGGTTGCTCATGGCATCAGCAATCTTGTCCAGCTGCTCCTTGAGGGGATAGTCGATCACCCCCTGTTCGGGTGCCCAGCCGCGCACCAGTGCCAGATACTCCTTGTGTACCTGACGTTGGGTAAAGGCTTCGGTCAGTGCGCGGGCAATCACCGGATCGAGCGCAAACAGCAGCACGCCAGAGGTGGGCCGATCGAGGCGATGCACCGGATAGACGTGGCGACCGCCGATGAGATCCCGAGTCATCTGCATGGCAAAGCGGGTCTCGCCCTTGTCGAGCCAGCTGCGATGCACCAGCAGACCGGACGGCTTGTTGACCGCTACCAGCCACTCATCCTGATAGAGCAGGGTCAGCTTCAGGTCACTCTCTTCTCGGGTTTGCGCTGGCATCATTGTTCGATCACTTTGCCGGAGAGCAGCAGATCGAAGCGGGCGATCAGGCGCAGTAGTGCTTCTGCCTCGGCCAGATCTTCTTTATAGACTTCGCTGGCCATGGGATAGAGGGAGACACTGGTGGGCAGCGGCGCCTGCAACATCACCAGCTGCTCCATACGCGGGATCAGCACGAACTGCAGCCACTGATCAAAGCTCAGGGTATCGACACAAAAAGGCAGGGTGCTTGCCAGGGCTTCGTCACCAGGATGGTCAGCTTGCCAGCGCTCAAGGCGCTGCAACTCGGCGGTGAGTTCCCCCAACAGGCCAGCTACCAGCAAATATTGATTCATCTCGCTCTCTTCCTCATAACCACAGATTGATCCGCCGACCCGACAGGGTCAGCCAGAATGCCGATACATTCGGTCGCGCAGCACCGGCGATTCAGCAGGCTCATCGACATACACGGCAGCCAGCGCGGCCTGCCGCCTTTAAAAAAGGGCGATACTATACACCTCCCCCCGCATGGCTGCCATGTTGATATCTGCCGCAACGCGCGTCTGCTGCCACTGGCTATCCTCGGCAAGGGCCTTATAATCGGCCCGCATCACCATTAGCCGGATCTCACCATGTCTGCGACACCTACTGCCATCAATACCTTGACCGAATTTCTGACTCAGGCTGGCACCCAGTTCCAGCTATTTGACATGGGCCGCCAGGTGCGCCCACTGGCAAGCGATACCTTTGTGCGCATCGAGCAGCAGCAGGAGCCCTACCCCTGGCCACTGCAACAACACGCCTGGCTGGGAGTGCACTTCTTCCAACCAAGCGAGTCTCGCCACTACCTCTGGTTCCTAAAGTTTGCCCTCGATGAGCGCGGCCTGCTGATGTCAAATGGCCCCAAGCTGTTCATGGATCAGGTGGTGGAGACCCTGGGCTACAAACTCACCGGCGATCTGGACGAGGAAAAAGCCCAGCGCTTGGCCGACAATCCCTACACCTTCCGCCCGGCGGAGGCCAAGATGGCCAGTCTGCACGCCAAGCTGGCGCGCCAGCTGGAACAGGCCCCTTCTGCCTATTACGATGCCCTCTGCCACTATCTGGCCGCCCCCAACGACACCGGTTGGCAGACACTGGGTCTGCAGGGCTTTGCCGATCTGGCCGAGCGACTGCATGATGAGCGCAATCTGGCGCTGATCTGCAAGGCACTGCCCAAACTGCCGCAAGAGCCGCTCTACGCCCTCTGCCAGAGCCTTGAAAACGCCCCGCTGCCGCCGGCAGTACAAGGCGCCCTGCTCGAGCGGATCGGCAAGGAGCAGGAGTGCGCCGCCCCCAACCCGGAGACCCTGGCCTACCTCTGCCGCGCCATGGCCTCCTGCCCCGGCAGCACTTTGCGCACCAACAAGCTGCTGACCCTGTTGCAAACCCAGCCGAGCCCTGCGCTGCTGCTCGCCATCGCCGGCCGGCTCTGGCCCGACCTGAAAGATGCCAATCTGCTCAGCCACTATCTGGAACAGCTGGCGCTACAACCGACCCAGTTCTTCAATCAGGTTTTTGCCGAGTTGGTCACTTTACCGGCCCTGCGCAATGATATGCTGGCCAGACTGCGTGACCCCGACCGCAGCGATGCGCTGGGCAAGGCCATCGGCCGTCTGTTCGCCTCGGCCTAACCCCTCGCCTCACCCTCACGCTACGAGCAACACGGCGGGAAATAGAAAAGGAGATCGGGAGTGCCGAGCAGGACTCCCGGTTATCGACATCACGATAAGGAAGCCCGCCTATGGGAGAGATGCTCGGAATTTTGTTGCTGATTGCGATTGCCGGCCTGTTCTGGCTGCAACGCCAACAGGCAGAAGTTGCCTGGCAATACATGCGCCGCTACTGCCAGCACCATGATCTGCAACTGCTGTCGCTGGCCCGCAACCGGCGGGAGCTGGCGCGCCATCCCCTGCGGCTGCTGACCCACTATCAGTTTGAATTCTCCAGCGATGGCGAGAGCCACTATCAGGGCACCCTCAAGATGCAGGGGCTGCACGTCGTGGGCGTTGATCTGCCCCCCCATCGCATCCCCTCTGTCTGATCCCAAATCACCTCTCTGCGCCCGAAGGCTATGCCTGTCTATAATCTCAGGGATTAAACAAAGGGAGAGACGAGATGGAACCCCTTGTCCACGATCTGCCAGCCCTGTTTGCCCAGCTCGGGATGGCCAACGACGAGCTGAGCCTGCACCGCTTTGTGCACGACCATCACCTCGACAATGAAACCCTGTTGCCGGAGGCCGGTTTCTGGAACGCCGCCCAGGCCAGCTTTCTGCGCGACGCCCTGTGGCACGACTCCGACTGGTGCGAAGCGATCGACCAGCTCGATGTGATGCTGCGCCAGCCTCGCTGACCCCTCAGCCCCTTTTCTCACCTGCCGGCTTTGGTTAAGATCCCGCCCCGACCGCCCTTCTTTAATACCCAGAGTCCGCTTATGTCCTCTCACGAGATCATCCGAATTGCCAACGAGCTGGCCGCCAAGGGCCTGACGCCCACTACCGCCATGATCAAGGCCCGCCTCACCCAGCCCGTGCCGATGGCCGAGCTGCTGAAAGTGCTGAGCCAGTGGAAGCAGCAGACCGTCGCGACCTCCGAGAGCGAGAGCCTGCCCGAAGCTGCACCCCAGCCAGCACCGCCGCTCACCCTGCAGCAACTCGCCGAGCAGCTCGCGCGCATCGAACAGAAGGTGGATCGCCTGACCGACTTGCTCCTCCAGCAGGGGCAAAGCTGAACCATGTATATCGTCGAACTCTGCTTTGAGTGTTACCGCGATACCTCCCTTGGCGAAGCCGAGCGGGCCATCGTCAACTACCTCGACATGTTGCGTTATCAGGGTCAGATCCTCGGGCGGGAGTTCCTCACCAGCATGCACGACGGCTATTTCGTCAGTCGGGTGGTCTGCCCAGAGCAGGATAGTTTGCATCCGGACAACCAGAGCGAGCAGGTCAAGCTGGCCGAGCAGCAGCTCAACCAGGCCGGGCTGCTGGCGCCCAAACTCCAGCTGCAGGGGGCGGACCTGCTCTCCGACAGCACCGACCCTTGCGGCCAGCAGGGCGAGCGGCCGAGCTGGATGCTGCTCTATACCAGCTTCCTGCACACCTGCTCGCCGCTGCGCTGTGGCGACCACTTCGCCCCCATTCCGCTCTACCAACTACCCGCGGTCGCCAACGGCGATCAGAAACAGATCATCAAGTGGCAAGAGGATTGGGAGGCGTGCGATCAGTTGCAGATGAACGGCTCTATCGCCGAACATGCGGCGCTGCACGAAATCGGCGAAGTGGGCAGCCGCCTCTACCGGCGCGGCAGCGATCTGGCCAAACGGCTGGAAGTGCTGAGCGGCATCCCCACCTACTACTACCTCTACCGGGTAGGCGGGCTGAGCGCCGCCGACGAGAAAGCGCGCCCCTGCCCAAGCTGTGGCGGTGAGTGGGCGCTGGCAGCGCCGCTGCACGAGATCTTCGACTTCAAGTGCGACAGCTGCCGTCTGGTCTCCAACCTCTCCTGGGATTTCAAGGATTAAGCGCGTTCCCTGTACGCAACCCCATAAAAAAGAGCCTTGCCGCATGGCAAGGCTCTTTTCGTTCCGATGGGTAACCTTGGCTCGAGTAGGTGCTATTGCGGCAACGTCTCCAGCCGCTCCAGAAACGCCGGTAAGGAGGGAGCCAACGGCAGCCGACGGCCGGAATCGAGCCACTCCAGCCACACCTGACCACTCTCGTTATCCAGCGAGATGAGCGTCATCTCGTTGCGGGTGGTGGCAATAAAGATGGAGGGGGTTCGTTTTAGCTTGCGCAGCATCAGCAGGTGACCGATGAGGTTCTCCTTGAGCAGGTCGAGATCCGCCTCGTTCCACGGCAGGATCAGTTCAAGGCGCAGCCCCTTGAAAAGGCAGGGGATGGGGCGGCTGAACCAGTGCCCGAACAGGGCGATAGCGCTGGGATGAATCGTCAGCTCAAGGGCATCGGCCATGGCTGTAAAGTCGGCAGGCTCGGAGCGATGGTGAGGACGCCAGGCAACCCGACCATCGGCGGGCTCCCCAAGCTGGCAGGGGGAACGCCAGTCCGCCTCCCACTCGCACAGGGGCAGGCCTCGTCTGGCCTCGCCATCCCGTTGCCAGCGGGCAAAAAAGTGCTCCAAGGCAGACAAAACTTGATCCGACATCGAAAATCCCCACAATTGCTGGCAAAGTCCGCTATTGCACCACCAAACCCGGTAACAGACAAGGTTGCCAGCCGACCTTGTGACCCGGGAAACAGAACCCGGGATACAGAGAAGCCGACGCCCAAGCCAAACCGCTGCAACCATCCGGTCCTGCAATGGCCCATTTCATTCCACTCATCATGAACAGATTACGTGAGCAACCCTGTGAGCAAACAAGATAGATACGCCGGGGCCAGCGCCCTGACCGGCCTGAGCCTGGGCCAGCAATCCGATTACATCAGCCAGTACACCCCCTCCCTGCTGCAGCCGGTTCCCCGCAGCCTGAACCGGGATGATCTCCAGCTGAGCGATGACCTGCCCTTTAGCGGTTGCGATGTCTGGACCCTCTATGAGCTCTCCTGGCTCAATGCCAAAGGCAAGCCGATGGTGGCGGTGGGTGAAGTGACCATTCCGGCCACCAGTGCAAATCTGATCGAATCCAAATCCTTCAAGCTCTACCTCAACTCCTTCAACCAGACCCGTTGCGACTCTATCGAGGCAGTCGCCGCCATGCTGACCAAGGATCTGAGTGCCTGTGCGGGCGAGACCGTCAAGGTCACCCTGTTCCCACTCGACAAGGCGCCGCACCAGATTGCCCTGCTGCCTGGCGAGTGCATCGATGAGCAGGATATCGAGGTAGACCATTACGAGTTTGATGCATCCCTGCTGCAAGGGGCGGCCGGCAGTGAGCAGGTAGAAGAGACCCTGCACAGCCACCTGCTCAAATCCAACTGTCTGGTGACCAGCCAGCCGGATTGGGGATCCGTAGTGATCCGCTACAAGGGGGCGAAACTCGATCGGGAGAAGCTGCTGCGCTACCTCATCTCGTTCCGCCAGCACAACGAGTTCCACGAGCAGTGCATCGAGCGGATCTTTATCGACCTCAAACACTACTGCCAGCCCGCGCAGCTGACCGTCTATGCCCGCTATACCCGTCGCGGTGGCCTCGACATCAACCCGTTCCGCTCCGATTTCGAAGCCGTGCCCACCAACCTGCGTCTGATCCGTCAATAAGAGCAGAGGTTGATAAAGGGCTGCCCGGTATCACACCCGAGCACCCTGCTATCTCAACCCTGCTGGCACCTTGATGCACCTGGCTACAAAGGAGCCTTAGTACACCATCAGTAAACGCTGGACTCGCAGGGGTGGGCTTGGATAACATGCCAACACCTCTGCGCCGTCCTTAATCCAATGAATCAACTGTTTTTTCTGGCCATGATGATGTCTTCTCTGTCCGCTCCGAATCTGGATCTGGACAAGGAGCAACTATCTCTCGATCTGCAACAGGCCCAATCACTGGTGCTGACCAACCCTGCCAGATGTGTTCAGATCACCTCCGCCTTTCTGACGCGTGCAGCCAATAATCCCCAGCAAATCATCAGTAATCGTCAGGAGTTCGGCTATCGCGAGCCTCTGCTCAGCTACAGCACCGTTTCGCAAACCATCGGAGCACACCTGCTTGAAGGGGAGTGCCGAATCCAGCTTGGCCAATATCAAGCTACCCAGCAAACCCTCGACAAGGCGATGGAGCTGGCAGAGAGAGAGCGTCAACCCGAACTCAAGGCCCACGCCCTCTATCTCAAAATCCGTAGCCAGGGGCTAAGGCAAGATGGCCAGAACAACAGCCGTATCCTGCTGGAACAACTGGATGAACAGCTGGCCCGTCCCGACCTCAAACAGAGCCAGTTACAGATCTATAGCCGCCTGCAACGCACCAGCTATGAAATTGAGAATCAGCATCTTGACGAGGCCAAGGCCCACTTGGCAGATGCTCGGATCTGGGCAGCCAAAGCTGCCAATCCTCTTGCCAGCGCCTGGGTCAGCGCCATCAGTGGTGACCTTTATCGGGTGCTGCAACAACCTCAGCTGGCACTGGGTGAATATATCGATGCCCAGCAACAGGCCAAAAATCTCAACGACCCGCTCTTTCTCGGCTTGCTCTCCAACCAGATAGTCAAACTCTATCAACAAGAACAAGAACCCCAG
The DNA here is from genome assembly GCF_049175515.1 of Aeromonas sp. 600479. Taxonomy (NCBI): domain Bacteria; kingdom Pseudomonadati; phylum Pseudomonadota; class Gammaproteobacteria; order Aeromonadales; family Aeromonadaceae; genus Aeromonas; species Aeromonas sp. 600479. The sequence goes on along the minus strand of NZ_JAAKVF010000013.1, from coordinate 54,045 downwards.
AAAGCGCTGCAATATGCCAATGAAGCGGCCAACTATTTTCACTCCATCGGCAATCCGTCACTGCTATGTGACTCACTTATCGTGCTGGCCCGGCTCAACCGCGATCAGGGCGATCTCAACATGGCGCTGGTCTACTTCTTCAATGCGCTGGACTTGCTCGATGAGGGAAGCAGTCGGCCACAGGCCTCTCTGCTCAAGTACGAGATTGGCAAAACCTATCTGCAAAGCGGTAACCTCTCGCTGGCCGGCAACTACCTCAATGCAGCTCGGCAGTCCCACGAGCTGGGCGATGCCAAAGAGCCGCTGATCGATACCCTGCTATTGCTCGGCGAGCTCTATCTGAAGAAACAGGAAGCGGCCATCGCCATCCTGCAGCTGGAAAATGCCCGGGCACTGGCCAATCAGGTAGGTGACACTCGCCGCCAGTACGAAGTATTCCGGTTGTTGTCGCTTGCCTATGAGCAGAAGGGATACCTGCACCAGGCCCTCGACAGTTACAAACGTTTCCATCGTTTGGGAGAAGAGGTTCGCCAGCAGGAAATTGATCATGAACAAGCTGCAATCCGCGACAACTATGTCCAGGTCGAGCGGGTACAGCACATCAAGGAGCTGGAACAGCAGCTTAACAACAGCCAGCACCAGCAGGAACGCTATCTCTGGTCGAGCATTACAACCAGCCTGCTGCTGGCACTCTTTATCTATCTCTTCTTCACCCTCTGGCTCAAATTGCGCACCACCCGCCTGCAACTGAAACGCACTGGTGAGGCCCTGCTGATCGAACCAAGATCCGGTCTTGCCAATTGGCAGCGGCTGATGAATCGCTGGCCCCGAGAGATGGCAAAACGCCAGCTGAAATCGGATCGCTGGTATCTGAGCGAAGAGCCCACTAGCGAATTCGATGACAAACTGCACTATCTCTTGTTCAGGGTGCCCTTTATGGTCAACACCCTCGAGCGCCACGGCTACCAGGCCAGCCGTGAAATCGAGCAGGCGTTTGGCACCTATATGGATACCCTGACCCCGCAAGATGGCCGTATCTATGATCTGCGTGAAGGGCACATGCTCTACGTTGTGCCGCAGCGCCACGTTACCAACCTGCATCAACTTGCGGGAGACCTGCTAACCGCCGTCGCCGCCTTCCCTTGCCAATACGCACTGGATCGCCAGATAAGCCTGGGGATTGTCAGCCACCCCTTCCTGCCCAAGGCGGCGACCGCACTCGATCACAATGGCCTGTTTGATCTCTGCTATCTCGCCCTGTCGGGAGCCATTCAGCTCAGTGAAAAATACCGGCAAAACGCCTGGCTGGAGCTCGCCGCCATAGATTGCCAGCAGGCTGCATTTTTTAATGGGGATGTGTGGCAATGCGGCTTGATGGCAATTGACAAGGGGCTGGTAAAAGTCAATTCTTCTCATGAAAAGCAATGGGTTAACTGGCCCAGCCTCGCAAGGATGCAAGCGGCTGAAGGCCAGCCGGCAAATAGATGACAGACGATGCTCAACCTCGGGTTCGGCCACTGTTGCTATCCAACACCAAAAACAATAATGACAACAGGGCGACCTGATAATGAATGACATCGCTGCCGTAGCAGGACAATTGGCCAGGCTCAGGGAATCCCTCCAGCAAAAACAGCTGGAGCTCGACGGCGTTCTCTCCTTTTCCGACGCAGAACGAGCTCGTGGCATCCAGTTTATCAACAAGCTGATGCTCTCTTGCCGCGGCTTCGATCGCGAGCTGGATAATCGCTTCGCCAAACTCAAGCAGAGACTGGATAGCAATCCCGCATTCACCTCTCTGGATACAGAGCTACTTGCCATCGAGAAGTTGCTGCAGCAGCACAGCAATGCACTGGAAGAGTCGCTCACCCTGACCCAGGCAGCCATTGATCTTGGCTCAAAACAGCTAAAAACCATCAAGGGCTTCCCGGAAGAGACCCGAAAATCCCTCAAGGAATTTCTGAAAAGCCCCGCCGGCTATGGTATTGCAGATCATCAAAAGAAGGTGATTCGCCTGCTTGAATTCTATCAGCAGGCAATCAAGATCCAGCTGCTGCCAAGCCAGCCACTGTCAGGATCTTCAGCTCCCCAACAAGAGAGCGAGCCCGGTTGTGACCCTCAACCTGATGCTGAAACGTTTGATCTCAAAGATCATGCGCGTATCGCAGACGAACTGCAGCGGCTCATCACCGAACTTGATTTCGCCGGCTCAATTGGCGAGAGCCTCGGGGATATCCGCCGTCAACTGCTAATCGGCATCAATCCTGCCATGCTGGCAGAGACCTGTATGCAGGTCATCGAACTTATCATCGAGGGCACCCGCGAGGAGCGCAAAGCCTCACGCGCCTTTCTCAGCTCCCTCAACGAGAGCCTGTCAGCAGTGCATGTCGGCTTTACCGAATCCCTCGACGAAGGGCGTGCACTACAGAATGAAACCCGTGAAACTCGCGAAGCTCTGGTCTGCGAACTGCAGGCCATCGACCACTCGCTGGCCAGTCATAACTCCATCGATGCGCTCAAGCGTGCCATCTCCGGCCATATGGGTGCCATCAATCTGCTGCTGCAAGAACGGGAAAGTACCGCTGCACGGGAACGCCACCTGCTCACCCGTCTCTCCACCATGGAGTCCAAACTGAGGTTGATGAAGGATGAGACCGCCGAATACAAGAAGCGGCTGACCATTCAAAAGCACAAGCTGTTCCTCGACAGCCTGACCCAGGTACACAACCGGGCCGCCCTCGACGAGCGCCTGGAGCAGGAGTACAAACGCTGGCTGCGCTACCGAACCCCGCTCTGTATGGCGATCATCGATATCGATCACTTCAAGAACATCAATGACAACTATGGCCACATGGCCGGTGACAAGGCGTTGAAGGTCGTCGCCAAGGCGCTGCAGAGTGCACTGCGTGACACCGACTTCATCGCCCGTTTCGGCGGTGAAGAGTTCGTGGTATTGCTGCCCAATATCAACCCTGACAAGTTCCAGAAGCCGCTGGAGACCCTGCGCCAGACCATCAAGAGCATCCCGTTCCGTTTTCGCGATGCCAAGGTGGAGATCACCATCTCCATCGGCGCTACCCTCTTCAAGGATGGTGACAACCCCTCCGATGTGTTCGAACGGGCCGACAAGGCGCTCTACCACTCCAAAAACGCAGGTCGGGATCAAGTGACACTGGCCTGAGTGGTGGCTAAAAAAACAGCGAACAGTCGTCTCCCTATTTCCCTCCCCCCTCTGTTACCACTACTATCGAACTCAGGGGATGCAACATAGCATCCCTTTTCTCCCCAGGGAAAAAACACAACGATAACAAGTGAGTAAAGGGGAACCTATGATTACGCACATCAATCCCGTTGGCAGCATGGATTTGCTGTCACAGCTTGAGGTGGATCGCCTCAAGCAGACTGCCTCCAGCGATATCTATCAACTGTTTCGCAACTGCTCGCTGGCAGTGCTCAATTCCGGTAGCCATACCGACAGCTCCAAGGAGATCCTGGAGCGCTTCAAATCGTTCGATATTCATGTGATCCGGCGCGAGCGCGGGGTCAAGCTGGAACTGTTCAATGCCCCCGAGCACGCCTTTGTCGATGGCGAGATCATTCGCGGCATTCAGGAGCACCTCTTCTCGGTGCTGCGCGACATTCTCTATGTTTCCAATCAGCTCGAATCCAACCGCCAGGTCAATCTGACCAACTCCACCCATATCTCCAATGTGGTGTTCGCCATCCTGCGCAACGCCAAGGTGATTCTGCCAGGCGCCGATCCCAACCTGATCGTCTGCTGGGGTGGCCATTCGATCAACGAGATCGAGTACCAGTACACCCGCGCCGTGGGCAGTGAACTGGGCTTGCGTGAGCTGAACATCTGTACCGGTTGTGGCCCGGGCGCCATGGAGGGGCCAATGAAGGGCGCCGCCGTCGGACATGCCAAGCAGCGGGTACGCAACGGGCGCTACATCGGCCTTACCGAGCCCTCCATCATCGCAGCCGAGCCCCCCAACCCCATCGTCAACGAGCTGGTGATCCTGCCGGATATCGAGAAGCGCCTGGAAGCGTTCGTGCGTCTGGGCCACGGCATCATCATCTTCCCGGGCGGGGTCGGTACCGCCGAAGAGCTGCTCTATCTGCTCGGCATCATGATGCATCCGGCCAACGAGCGGCAGCCGATGCCCATCATCCTGACCGGCCCGAAAGAGAGTGCCGACTACTTCCGTGCCATCGACGACTTCATCAAGGCAACCCTCGGTGAACCGGCGACCAAGCTCTACCGGATCATTGTCGGCGATGCGCCGGAAGTGGCCCGAGTGATGAAGGAGGCGATGCCGAAAATCCGCGAATATCGCAAATCGGTCGGCGATGCCTACTCTTTCAACTGGTCCCTCAAGATTGAGCCGGAGTTCCAGCTTCCCTTCGAACCGGATCACGCCAGCATGGCCAGTCTGGATCTGCACCGCAACCAGCCGCCCCAGTTGCTGGCCGCCAACCTGCGTCGTGCCTTCTCCGGCATCGTCGCCGGCAACGTCAAGGAAGGGGGCATTCGCGCCATCGAGAAGAAAGGCCCCTTCAAGCTGCACGGTGACAAGGAGCTGATGCACCTGATGGACAAGCTGCTGGAGAGCTTCGTCAAGCAGCAGCGGATGAAGCTGCCAGGCAGCCAGTATGTGCCCTGCTACGACATTGTTCGTTAGGGGACAGACTGTCACATCATCGACAGAGGGGCGCATCGGCGCCCCTCTTTATTGACTCTATATTTTCCCGACAGCCATCAATCCCCCATGAGGCTAGTGGTTTGTTACAATGGTGCGTCCCGATCGCCAAGAGTGCCCCATGTCAACTATCCGGCCACACCTGCTTATCATCGATGCCCTCAACCTCATTCGCCGTCTGCACGCGGTACAAGCCCAACAAGCACTGACTCCAGCTCAGGCGCTGGTTGCAACCCGCGCCAACCTTATCAATACCTGCCGCAAGCTGCTGGCCAATAGCGAGCCGACCCATGTCATTGCCGTGTTTGATGGCGAGGTGCATAGCTGGCGCAAGGAGGTCTATCCGGCCTACAAGGAGGGGCGAACCCCCATGCCCCCCGAACTGCGTGAGGGGTTGGCGACCCTGCAGGATGCCTTTTGGGAGTGCGGTGTCGATGCCCTGCTCTCCGAGACCGATGAAGCGGATGACCTTATCGCCACCCTGGCCAGCGGCATCGCCAGCCACGGCCATCAGGCGACCATCATCTCCACCGACAAGGGGTTCTGCCAGCTTATCTGCCCACAGATCCGGGTGCGCGACTACTTCAACAAACGCTGGCTGGATGCCGCCTTCGTCCAGCAGCAATATGGAGTATCCCCTGCTCAGCTGGTCGACTTCTGGGCCCTGACCGGCATCGGCGGTTCCAATATCAAGGGGGTTCCGGGGATCGGCCCCAAGACAGCCACCCAGCTGTTGCAGCAATATGGCAATCTGGCGGCCATGCTCGAAGCCTGCCAGCAAGAGGATGCCGCCAAGCCACTGCTCAAGCTGCGCCAGCATCAGGATGAGGCCCTACTGGCCCAGCGGCTGGTGCGCTTGCAGCGGGATATTCCACTGGGATTCAACCTGCGGGACATCCGCTACCCGCCCCAGCCGGACTAAATGGCCGAACAAAAATGCAGGCAAGGGCGCGAACCATGACGAGACTCACCCTCGCTGTTGATGAAAGTGAGTAGAATGTAAAGGAATGTGGTTGGTTTGCTGAGTAAATGCTATAAAACAGCCCCATCCTCCCCTATACCCTGGAAGTGGAACCCTCTCATGTCTAAAAGAAAAATTACCGTGATCCCCGGCGACGGCATCGGCCCCAGCATCATTGAATCAGCCATCCAGATCCTGACCCATGCGGGTTGTGACTTTGAGTACGAATACGCTGATGCAGGTCTGGTTGCCCTCGAGAAGCATGGCGAGCTGCTGCCCCAAGCCACCCTGGATCTGATTGAGAAGAACAAGGTGAGCCTGAAAGGGCCATTGACTACACCGGTCGGCGGCGGTTTTACCTCCATCAACGTCTCCCTGCGCAAGAAGTTCAACCTCTACGCCAACGTGCGCCCAGTCATCTCCTTCAAGGGCACCAGAAGCCGTTACGACAATATCGACATCATCACGGTGCGTGAAAACACCGAGGGGATGTACTCGGGTGCAGGTCAGAAGCGCAGCGACGACAACAAGAGTGCCGAGGCGATGAGCATCATCACCCGCGAAGGGGCCGAGCGCATCGTCAAGTTCGCCTTCGAGCTGGCTCGTCAGGAAGGGCGCAAGAAGGTCACCATCATCCACAAGGCGAACATCCTCAAGTCGACCTCCGGCTTGTTCCTCGAAGTGGCCCGTGACATCGCCAGCCACTACCCGGATATCCAGAGCGAAGAGATGATCGTCGATGCCGCCTGCATGAACCTGGTGATGTACCCGGAGCGTTTCGATGTCATGGTCACCACCAACCTGTTTGGCGACATCCTCTCGGATCTCTGCGCCGGTCTGGTCGGCGGCCTTGGTATGGCGCCCGGCGCCAACATCGGCGATGGCGCCGCCATTTTCGAGGCGGTCCATGGCTCTGCGCCCGACATCGCAGGCAAGAACATTGCCAACCCGACCTCGGTGATCCTCGCCTCCATCCAGATGCTGGAGTACCTCGGCATGCAGGATAAAGCAGAGCGGATCCGCGAGGCAGTACGAGCCACCATCGAATCCGGTGATCGGGTCACCCGCGATCTGGGCGGCACGGCTTCCACCAGCGAATTCACCCAGGCGATCATAGATAGACTGTGAGTTAAATTATTGATTTTAAAAGGGGGCTTCGGCTCCCTTTTTTATGTTTACGATTACTTTGCCACTCCCGAAACAGCAACTATGTTCAATAGAGAAGAAGAACAGGGAGTGTTTTTCATGAAGGGATACGGGTGCTATCTGGTTTCGGGTCTGATGCTGGTTTGTGGTACTGCAAGTGCCTTCGAACAGACTCAACCAACCCTAACTGCCAAACTACCGCAGCAGGAAAAACGGACTGCCACCGAGGTATGGCGTTCAAGCCTGGATACCAACGACCTGCTCAAGGCGCCCAAACCCCTGTCGTTTGGTATTGAAGTCTCCACCGACAACTTTGGTAATCAAAAGATCACCTCCTACCCGCAACTCAATCTGACCCCGGAAAAGAGCGTCAGCCTGTCGGTTGAACGCTTCAGACCCAAGGTCAAGTTCAAGGCTGGCGGCATGAACACCGCCCTCAGGCTGAGGGCAGACGGGATAAAAATGCAGTTCAATCCGGTCGACAAAACCATCCCGCTGCAGATCGAGATCAAGGTGACTGACGACGAATCTTCCCTGCGCCTCGATTACCGTTTCTGATATTTTCCGGCAGCCGGATATCAAAAGGCCGACAGGTTTCCCTGTCGGCCTTGGTATTTATCGTACGGGCTGAAAGCTTACATCACGCCTTGGGCTCGAGCTTGGAGACCCAGTACTTGTTATAAACATGCACGGTGATCTCTTCCCGATCGTGATAGAGCTGCTTGGCCTGGATCACGAACGCGTTGTCGATCTCCTTGAGCATCTCGCGCAATACCTCGATATTGTGCACCGATTCGGCATACCGCTTCTTCATCGGCAGCTTGAGGTTGAACATCGCCTCCTGACAGTCGCCCTCACGGAACCAGTCCGCAATCATGTGAACGACCCGCGCCGGTTTATCAACCATGTCGCACACCAGCCAGTAGGTGTTCTTCTTGCTCGGACGCCAGACGAACCCGTCATCCCGGATATGCTTGACCTGGCCAGTATCCATCAGGGATTGGGCCATCATGCCGTTGTCGACCGCCGTCACCATCATGCCACGGCGCACCAACTGATAGGTCCAGCCACCCGGGCAGGCGCCCAGATCCACCGCCTTCATGCCTGAACAGAGACGCACATCCCACTCTTCCCGCGGCACGAAGACATAAAACGCCTCCTCCAGCTTGAGGCTGGAGCGGCTCGGTGCATCGGCCGGGAAGCGCAGGCGCGGGATCCCCATGTGGAATCCGGAGTTGTTGAACGAGTAGGAGTAACCCAGCAACACGTGATCATTGGCCATGAAGAAGGCGTGGAACACCGGACGGTTCGGCGTCTCCTTCTTGGTCAGGATCTCGTTGCTGCGCAGCGCCTGACGAAGCGGTACGGTGAACTTGCGGCAGAAGGCCGACAGCTCTTTCGCTTCGTTGGTATCCGCGGTTTCGACCCGCAGATCACCGCAAATGGTGTAGTCACTCACCGCCTCAAGGATGGGGGAGATCCTGTCCGCGACATCCAGATCCTTCAGCTCATGGGTGACCACCAACATCTGGCGGATGAAGATGAGCTCCCGGAACGGCAGCTTGCGAGCCAGCAGGTCCGCCTGCTCCTCGTCATACAGTTCGAAGATCACATAACCGCTGTCGTCCTTGACCCGGGCGAAACCGTAGCACTGCATGTTACCGGCACGCTCGGTGATCTCTGCAGCCGCCTCTTTCTCAAAACCGGGGCGGCAATAAAGCAGCAGATTATTCATTTTTTCCTCCAAGACGACAGCCAGCCCAGATCAGGGCCGTCCATCCCAACATAAAACAGAGGCCACCGGCCGGGGTAATCAACCCCAGCCCCTTGCTGCCAAGCAGCACCATGGCGTAAATACTGCCGGAGAATCCGATGATCCCCAGCACAAAAGCGGTGCCAGCCAGGTGGATCACCCTGCTGCGCACACCACACCAGCCCAGAACCAGCAGGGCCAATGCGTGAAAAAACTGATATTGCACGGCGGTATTGAACGCCGCCAGACGATCGGGCGTAATGCCGGTCGCCGCCAATCCATGGGCGCCATAAGCCCCCAGCATGGTGGCGGTCAACCCGAAGAGACCGGCCAGTACCAGCCAATGTCGATGGATCTGCATCCTCACACTCCCTCTCTCATCACGGCTGGCAATAAAGCCAACCCTCTCGTGCTATCCATGCCGGGCCACAAAATGGCTGATGGCCGCCGCTGCATGCAGCATATTCTCCTGCTCACTCACGCCACTGGCTTTACGCGGTTTGAAACCATGATCACCATCGGTCAACCAATGGACCGATACGGCGGGTGAGAAGGGGAAATCGGCCAGTTCGGCGCGACTACCGAAGGTATCGCGCTCCCCCTGCAACAGCAGAGTTGGCACTGCAATATGCTTGAGTACCTCGCCTCGCCAACTGTCGGGCTTGGCCGGAGGGTGGAAAGGATACCCGAGAATGAGCAATCCTGCAGCATTCATCTCACCCTCGCCTTCACGATAGAGTTCCGCCGCCATCCTCCCACCCATCGACTTGCCCGCCAGAAACAGTCGTGGATGGGCAAACTCGCGGATCATGTCGTGCCAATGAGCGAGCAGCACAGGCGCCCTGTCCGGCGGGCGGCGCTTGCCATCCTGTGCACGCCTGGTCATATAGGGAAAGTTGAAGCGCACCACTTCGATGTCAGGGCCAGCCAGCAGGTGTGACAACCCGGCAAGAAAGGGGTGAGCCATCCCTGCACCCGCACCGTGGGCCAGCAAAATGCGAACGGGGGCATCAACTGCCCCCTCGCGGATCATATCAGGCATCGGCGAGCCTTGCCCTGCGACGAGCCTCTTCCTGCTCTACCAGCTCCAGCATCCAGTCGCGGAAGGCAACGATCTTGCCCTGATCCGACTGCTGCTCCTGGCACACCAGATAGAAGGCATTTTTGCTCACCAGCACCTGCTCGAACGGGCAGATAAGGCGGCCGGCCTCAATCTCGGGTTGTGCCAGCACGCTGTGGCCGAGCGCCACACCCTGGCCGTGGATCGCCGCCTGGATCACCATGGTGGAGTGGCTGAAGATGGGCCCCTGATTGACGTTGGGGGCATCGATATCGAGCTGACGGAACCAGGCCTTCCAGTCACGGCGGGAGGTATCGTGCAGCAAGGTATGGTGCGTCAGATCCTGCGGAGTGCGCAGTGGCTTGGGTCCAGTCAGCAGCAAGGGAGAACAGACGGGGATCAGGTATTCGGTATGCAGCTTGTCACTACGCAGACCCGGCCAGTTGCCGCGCCCGTAATAGATAGCCACATCCACATCGTCAGTCAACGACCCTTCGTCGAGATCGACAGCCTTGATCCGCACATCGATATCGGGATGACGCTCGCTGAACTTGACCAACCGCGGCACCAGCCACTGGATGGCAAAACTCGGTTGCAGACTGACAGTCAACGCCCCTTTGGCACTGCGAGCAAGCAGCTTGTCGGTCGCCTCCGAGATGGAGGCAAAGATATCCTTGATATCGAGGAAGTAACCCTGCCCCTCTTCAGTCAGCAGCAGGGAACGGTTTTTGCGACGGAACAGCTTGATGCCAAGATACTCCTCCAGCGCCTTGATCTGGTGACTGATGGCAGCCTGAGTAACAAACAGCTCTTCTGCTGCACGGGTAAAGCTTAAGTGGCGAGCCGCTGCTTCGAATGCCTTGAGAGCATTGAGCGGTGGTAAACGACGAGACATGACACCAGCCGACGATGAGTTTTTCTAATGGAGCGCATTATAATTTGTCGGTTGCGGGCCGACCAGTGAATAAACATAATTCGCCCAGCAATCAGTCGTCATATGGCTCACATTTTCTACTACATGCTGGTTTTCATGTGTTTTTCGTGAGTCTTTCGACTGTGATTGTGGTGTTGTGTTTCTTCCTCTGCGGGAAGAGGGGCTCAAATCTCACCGGTTTGACCCAGTCTGTCATCTGAATGTGTTTGGCGCCTCCAGCTGGATGGCGCCTTTTTTTTGCACTTTTTATACTTTGAACTGTCCCACCAATTGCTGCTGTTTGTCAGCCAGTACGGATAGCTCACGACCATTTTCGGCGGAGGTCGCCGCTTCGGCCCGTATGGTATGACTCACATCGCGAATGTTGCTGACGTTGCGGTTGATCTCGTCTGCTACCCGGCTCTGCTCCTGTGCCGCCCGTGCAATCTGCTCATTCATCTGATGGATGGTGGAGACAGACTGGATGATCTGCTCCAGAACCTGTACCGAGAGATCTACCTTGGCAAGCGTCTCGTCAGCCTGGTCATGGCCATCGCGGATCGCCTTGACCACTGCCCCGGTACCGGATTGCAGCTGGCTGATCAGGTTCTGGATCTCGACAATGGCATTCTGGGTTCGACCGGCCAGATTGCGCACCTCATCGGCCACCACAGCAAAACCTCTCCCCTGTTCACCGGCTCTCGCCGCTTCAATAGCCGCATTCAGCGCCAGCAAGTTGGTCTGCTCGGCAATTCCCTGGATCACGGTGAGAATATCGTTGATGTTGTCGCTGTTGGCGGAGAGTCGCTCCACCACCGGCTGGGCATCGTTGATGATGGTCATCAGCTTGCGCATCGCCTCCTGGGTGTCAGCAACGACATATTTGCCCTCTTGCGCTGCGGCGTCAGTGGTGTTGGCGGCCGCCACCGCCGAGCCGGCATTACCGGAGACCTGCAACGCCGTGGCGCTCAGCTCCTCAAATGCCGTCGCCACCAGATCGATCTCCTGATACTGGGCCTGCATGCCGCTGCTGGTGCGCTCGGCCACCTGCGCGGCTCGCTCGGCACTGTTACGCGTACCGGAGACAGTATCAATCACCTGACTGATGGTGGATTGCAACTTGTTGAGGAAGCTGTTGAACCACTTGGCCAGCTCGCCGATCTCGTCTTGCCGCTGGATCTCGATACGCTGGGTCAAATCCCCCTCGCCGCTGGCGATATCCTTGAGACGGGCAACTACGGCGCGGATGGGTGCCACAATCTGGCGCGCCATCAACCAGATAAAACTCAGGGCCACCAGCGAGATCAGCACCCCGATTGACAGCTGCGAGACCACGCTGCGATTGGCTTCACTGGCCAGCTCATCTTGCAGTTGCTGGGCCGAGGCCAGCACTACGGCCCGTGGCAATTCAATGTAGATGCCCCATTTACGGTCGGTGCCACGCATGGATACCGGGACAAAGGTCTGCAACAAGGTGCCATCGCTGCTCCAGCGAGTCAGCTCCTGACCCTGACTGAGCCACCCTTTCAGCTCGCTGGCCAGCCCCTGATACTTCTGATCCAGCCCACGCCCCATGGTCACATCGAACTCATCGGCTCCCGCCACGCGCCCCTCGTGACTGACCAGCAAGATTCTGCCCTTGCCGTCATAGAGCTCCTTGTCCATGGTACTGACCAGACTCTGCAAAGTGGCCAGCGAAATATCGACCCCGACCATCCCCAGCAAGGTCTCCTGCTCCAGCAGCGGGACCGTCACCGAGGTCATCAATATCTGTTTATCGCCCACATCGTCCAGATAGGGCTCCAGCAGGCAGAGGGCACGGGTGCGAATGCTGCAGCGATACCACTCGTTTTCAATTCCACCAGCCTCGGTCGGGCTCTCATCGGCCAGCACATCCTCATTCTGCACTTCCGGCTCTATCTTGCCGTTGTCGTAGGCCCAGTAACTGGAAAAACGCCCCTTGTCGTTGGAACCCAGCGACGTTGAGCCCTGATAGTTGCTGTCTTCTCCATCCAGCTGGTCAGGCTCGAACACCGCATAGACACCGAGCAGGTTGGTAGAGGAGGCAGCCGCATCGTGCAGTTGCTGATTGACGGCGCTGCGCAGCGCCTCCGAATGGACAAAGTTCTCGGCCGCATTCTTGCGCTGGAACAACACGCTCTCCGCCAGCAAACTGGCGCGGAAATAGGCCTCATCGAGATAGCTGGTCACCTTGGCCGCCTGCTCCGAGCCCATCGCCTTCATCCAGTTTTCGGCAGACTGCTGCGCCTCGTGCATGGTGGCTTGCCGCACCTGCTGTTGCATCTTGTTCGCGTTGTAAATCGAAGAGGCAACCAGAGCGGCGGCTGTCACCAACAGACAGCAACCGGCGATCAGGGTAATCCGACCCTGGACAGAAAGAGCGCTCATGCCAATATTCCTACGTCATACAGATATGGATAGATTATCGACTTTATAAACAAAAACTTAACTCTCTCACAGCAAATCCAGCGAGAGTTGATTAACTTCACCCTCTTTTGGCAAACCCACCACCAAGCCCAGCAGGCGAACCGAACGCCCTTGCGCCCGCTGTAACCCCTCTTTGAGCAGGGGAACGAACAAGGCTGGCTGATAGCCACCCTGACTGCGATAGACGGTGGTCTGGTGGAAATCGGCAAACTTGAGCTTAATCCCCTGCCCCATCACCTGCTCGGCAGGACACGCCAGCTGAAATCGCCGCTCAAGCTCCGGCAGCAGTTGCTGCAATACCGTCAGGCAGGCGGCTTCGTCACAAACATCGCTCGCCAGGGTGGTCTCCACCCCGATGGTTTTGCGGATCCGGTGCGCCTGCACCGGCTGTTCATCCAGCCCCCAGATCCGGGTCGTCAACATCTCCCCCAGCTTGCCAAAACGGCTGCACAGCTCTTGTGCCGACAAGGCCCGCGCATCCTCACAGGTGTAGAGCCCCTGTGCCTCCAGCCGCTCGGCAGTCTTGCGCCCCACCCCGGGCAGTTTGCCGAGGGGCAACTGGCAGACAAATTCGGCCACTTCGTCGGGACGAATGACAAACAGACCATCGGGTTTGCGCTGCTCCGAGGCGAGCTTGGCGAGAAACTTGTTGGGGGCCACTCCGGCCGAAGCGGTCAACCCCAGTTCGGTGACAATAGCTTGCCGGATCTCTTGCGCCATCAGGGTGGCGCTGCCGCCACAACAGCGACTGTGGGTCACGTCGAGGTAAGCCTCATCCAGCGACAGCGGTTCAACCTGATCGGTATAGCGGAGGAAAATGGCCCTGAGCTGGCGAGAGATATCCTTGTACACCGCCATTCGCCCAGGGATCAGTACCAGCGGCGGGCAGAGTTTTTTCGCCAGGGCGCTCGGCATGGCGGAGCGCACCCCGAACCGGCGCGCCACATAGTTGCAGGTCGAGATAACACCGCGCCGCTCGGAGGCCCCACCGATGGCGAGCGGCACCTCCCGCAAGGCCGGATTGTCCCGCATCTCCACCGCGGCAAAAAAGCAGTCCATGTCGATATGGATGATCTTGCGCATACCACTGTATAAATAAACAGACATGGCATCATCTTACCCCAAGGATAACCGCAGCTCTATCTCTCTCGTTGCGGCTAAAATAGTAGACTCCAAGGAGACCTTTACTACCACAATGACAAGGAGCGTTCGGGATGAAATATCTTTGGCTGGGACTCTGTTTGCTGCCGTTGACCGGCATCGGCAAGAACAACCCGACGGCAGAGTGCCGCTGCCTGTACGACCGGATTGAGATACTGGAACAGGCCATCAAGAAAGGGGACAAGCTCGGCACAGAGCAAGAATTGGCACGCTGGAAAACTGAGTACAACAAAAAACAGTGCTCACAGTACGACTACTGAGCCGGACAAGATGGCGTGACCGACAACAGCAGATAACAAACGGGCCCCGATCAAGATGACCGGGGCCCATTTTTCAAAGCATGACCAGCTTGATTCTGCAGCAGAGTGCGCTCAAGGCAGCACCATAGGGCCAGCGACAGTGGCCGCCACATCATCCCCGCGCAGCACCCGAACCAGTTCGAGCGCAAACTCGATGGCGCTGCCCGGCCCCTGGCTGGTGATAAGGCGATGAGCCTCATCTCTGACTACCCGCTCATGTGACAGCTGCGATGCCGGTAGTCGGGACTGAAAGCCGGGATGACAGGTGACAATGGCACCATCCAGCAGAGCGTGATGTTGCAAGACCACCACAGGGGCGGCGCATATGGCCGCGCGCCAGCGGCCAAGAGCGGCCTGCTCTTTGAGCAGATCGATGGCCAGCGGGGTATCGCGGATCACTTCGCTGCCGGGCAAACCGCCGGGCACCACGATGGCTTCAAAGTCCCGACGGGTCAGCTCGTCGATATGACAATCAGCCACCAGCTGTACCCCACGCGATGCCTTCACCTGCCGAGATCCGGTTGGACAACAAGAGGCCAGCACCACCTCGATGCAGGCGCGCACCAGGGTATCGACAATCGCAACCGTCTCTATCTCTTCCGACCCGGGGGCCACCAGCACCAGTACACTCATGTTCGCCTCCTTGCTGCTTGCTCTGCCATGTAAAAGATCAGACGGCCTGGCTCTTCTCTTTGATCGCCTGATAGAGACCCTGATTGACCGGTACGGCAATGCCATGCCGGGCAGCCTTGGCCAACAGGAAGCCGGTGATGGCCTCAATCTCGGTCTCGCGTCCCAGCTCCATATCCTGATGCATGGAGGAGTAATTGTCAGCGGTCAGCTCCACCACTGTCATCACCCGACGCTGCAACTCTTCGGCTGTGGTTGCAATCCCTTCGGCACACATCACATCCGCCACTTCCACGCAGATTTGCTGCAGGGCATCGGCAAAACGGGGACCAGCCAGCTCGCCATTTTTCAGCTTGTAGAGAGCCGTCAGGGGATTGATGGCACAGTTGATAGCCAGCTTTTGCCACTGGCGCGTCAATATCTGCTCATCCCAGCCAGCCTGGCCCAGTGCCAGCGCCAGCTCATCCGCGAGCGCGGCGTGGGCCTTGGCTGCGTCGTTGATCGGGCCAAGCCAGGTTTCACCCTTGCCAGTATGACGGAAGACAAAATGGCCGCACTGCATGGCGCCATGGCTGGTGACACCGGCAATCACCGGATTGTGCGGGAACATCTCGATCACCTGCTCGGCAATGCCCATCCCGTTGTGCAGCAAGACGATCGGCACGCCGGCATCCAGCTTACCCACCAGCGGCGTCAGTGCGGCAATCACCTGACTGGCCTTGGTCATCACCAGCAGACGCTGGATCTTGCCGGGTTTGCTGACAAATCCGCGCTCGATATTGAGCAGCTGGACATGCCCCTCCAGCGAGGTGAAATCGATCCCCGGATGGAGCGTGGACTTATGATGTTCGCGCAACAAGACACGGGTGGATTGACCACTCTGGGTCAGCAGGGAGGCAAAAACGCCGCCGAGGGCGCCACAACCCAACAGTGACCACTTCGGAGTAACGGGTGGAATAACGGGCTGTCGGGAATTTTTTAATCCGCTTGGCATGGTGTGACTCTGTCAGGGTAAGGGTTGCAATCCTCTCAACCTGTTACCGGGGATAAGTGAAGATGTCGCTGGTGGACACTAACGGGTCCACCCGTCCTGTGCGCAGGGGATTCTAGCAGAGCAACCCCATCAAAATCAGCAAATTTGCCCGTTTTCTGGTAGATTTGCCCCCCGATAACGCAACATGAGGAGCTCCGGCTATGCCGTCATTCGATATTGTCTCTGAAGTCAAAATGAACGAGGTGTTGAACGCTGTCGACAACGCCAATCGTGAACTGGCCACCCGTTTCGATTTTCGTGGGGTAGAAGCCAGCTTCGAGTTGAACAAGGAAGAGGTAAAACTGGAAGCCGATGCCGATTTCCAGCTCAAGCAGATGGTCGAAATCCTGCGCGGCGCCCTGCTCAAGCGCAACATCGAAAACAGCTCCATGGAAGTGGGTGACTCGGTTCACTCCGGCAAGCGTTTCCACCTGACCGTCAAATTCAAGCAGGGGATCGAGAAAGAGATCGCCAAGAAGCTGGTCAAGCTGATCAAGGACTCCAAAATCAAGGTACAGGTCGCCATCCAGGGTGATGAAGTACGTGTCACCGGCAAGAAGCGTGACGATCTGCAAGAGACCATGGCACTGGTCCGTGGCGCCGAACTGGGTCAACCGATGCAGTTCCAGAACTTCCGCGACTGATTTATCCACTCAGCCGTGGCGCACTTGATGACTCGCGCCACGCTATCTAAATCGCGGCCATAAAAAAACCGGAGCAAATGCTCCGGTTTTTTGTTCCCCAAGTTTTATTAGAACTTGTAGGTAACAGAGAAGTAGTGGCTGAAGCCGGTGCTCTTCCACGGGGTACCGTCGTAGGCTTTGGAGCCATCTTTGGTACCGTAGGCATCCATGAAATACTTCAGGCCATAACCAACCGCGTAGCGATCGGAGTGCCAGTAGATACCGTGGAAGGTAGCCAGGTTGTCGCTGGTACGGTCAGCACGGTCATGGGTATCCAGGCCGAATTGATAATCCAGATAACCCTGGTAGGAGACAAAGCTGCCGTTGCCGAAGGTATAGAAAGGCTTGAACCAGTTCATGGAGAACTGATAACCGTTCCACTCACCTTCTTCTTCGGTGAAGAACTGGTTCTCGGTGGAGTGACGTGCATACAGGTTCATGCCAACCTTGCCAAACCAGGGAACCATCACATCGGCACCCAGACCCAGCTGGTTTTCCATCTGCTTGTCACCAACGTTGTTCAGGTTGGCAATGTAAAGCTCTTGCACAGGACCAAAGGAGAGATCTTTACCTGTCAGCGCATCCAGAGACATACGCGGTGCAAACTTCATGAACAGGTTCTGACCATGGTGTTTATTGCTGTGACGGGAGTCGAAAATATCGAATACGTCGACGTAACCGTACAGGTCAAACAGGCCGGAGCGACCACCGAACTCCATTTCAAAATAGGTATCGTTGTAGTCCTCTTCACCGGTAGTGAAAGGACGCTGGTCGATAGTGTGCATTACGTTGAACTGCATCCACTTGTAGTCATTCTTGTGGATGTCACCGCTGTAGTCAGCAGCAAAGGCCGGAGTAGCGGCGGCAGCCAGCAGACCGGCAGCGATCAGAGTCTTGGTAAATTTGGCCATTTTATTGGTCTCTTGTGCGTTAGTTGAGGTTTTCCGTAGCCTGCCCACAAGGAGCGAGAGGAATTCTAATCAAATAAAATTGGGGGTGAAACAACTTCTCGGGAACTTTATCCGGAAGTGTGAATCTAATCACCCCCGATTCTACGCAAACGCTTGCTATTTGTCAGCATCTGAGAACAACTCACTCCCCTTGCGGGCGACCAGCACAATCAACAACAACACAGGCAAGCCCAACAGACTGGTGCCGACGAAGAAAGCACTGTAGCCAATCTGCTCCACCACCTGTCCCGAAAAACCGGCTAGCAACTTGGGCAGCAACAACATCACCGAGCTGAACAGGGCGTATTGCGTCGCTGAAAACGCCACATTGGTCAGGCTGGACAAATAGGTGACAAACGCCGCAGTGGCGATGCCGGCGCTGAGGTTATCCAGCGAAATAATCAGGGTCAGCAGCTCGAGATTATGGCCAACCTGATTGAGCAGAGCGAACAGCAGATTGGTGCTGGCGGTGAGCAGCGCCCCCAGAAACAGGATCCGCAGCGTGCCAAACCGCATCACCAGCACGCCCCCCAGTGCCGCCCCCACTAGCGTCATGATAACGCCAAACACCTTGGTGATAGTGGCGACTTCGGTCTTGCTGAACTGCATATCCACATAGAAGCTGTTGGACATCACCCCCATCACCACATCCGCAATCCGATAACAGGCGATAAGCAACAGGATCAGCAGCGCCGAGCGACCATAGCGGCGAAAGAAGTCGGCAAACGGACTCCAGACCGCCTCATAACCCCATGCTCCGGCACTTGCCAAGGGAGCGGGCCACCCCTTTTCCTGCAGCAGTGCCTTGCGCTCAGCCTGTTGCCTGCCCTGACCGGCCAGATCGATATCCGGTTCATGGCAGAACAGGGTGGTAATCATCCCAAGCGACATCAGACCGGCCATCACCAGATAAGTGATCTGCCAGCCACGATAGTCATAGCCGCTGTTGCTGCCAAACCAGGCTGCCAGCGCCAATGCGCCGGCACCGGCGATGATCATCGCCAACCGGTAGCCAGTCATGTAGGAGGCCGCCATCGCAGCCTGCAGTCGCTCGGGCGCGGATTCGATGCGATAGGCGTCGATCACGATATCCTGAGTCGCCGAGGCAAAGGCCACCAGCAGGGCGAACAAGGCCAAATGAGTCAACCCGCTCTTGGGATCACAAAACGCCATCCCTACCAACGCAGCCGCGATCAATAGCTGGGAGAAGAACATCCAGCTACGACGACGCCCCAACAGGGTAGAGAGCAGTGGCAATGGCATACGATCCACCAGCGGCGACCACAACCATTTAAAGCCGTAGGCCAGCGCCACCCAGCTCATGTAACCGATATCGGTCAGGCTGACATCTGCCTCGCGTAACCAGAATGAGAGGGTGCCAAATACAAGCAACAGCGGCAGACCCGATGAAAAGCCCATGGCAAAGAGAATGAGTACTCGAGCTTCGAGATAAACGGCTAGCGATTCCCGCCAACTCGGTGTGCGGATCATATTCAACTACCTGACGACTTTGGAAAAGTGCGTCATTTTGGCAGGTTGATGACAGATAGCCAAGGCAGGTAAGGAGATAGGCGCAAGAAGCCTGGCCAGAGAAAAGGCCCATCCCGGAGGGGATGAGCCTTGTATTGTGGCCTGACGAGTGCGAAGTGACGCACTCTGTCTGGCGAGAGTTACTTGCCCGCTTTCTTGTCTGTCGGGGTTTCTGCCAGTAATACCACCTTCTTCAGAATGATGGGGCTGGTCGGCACATCGTTGGCACGCAGAATGGGGCTGTAACCGGTCTGAACCTGGGCCAACTTGTCCAGCACTTCCATCCCCTGCACCACCTGGCCGAACACGGTATAACCCGCAGAGCCACCGGCGTTGAGGTTATTGTTGTCGACCAGATTGAAGTAGAACTGGCGAGTGGCACTGTCGACTGCCTGGGTGCGGGCCATGGCGATGGTGCCGCGCTTGTTGGGCAAGCCACCGCGAGACTCGTTGACCACCGGCTCATAAGTTGGCAGTTGCTGGAACTGCTGGTTGTAGCCCCCACCCTGCACCACGAAATCCTGGATCACCCGATGGAAGATGCTGCCGTCATAGCTGCCATCAGCCACGTAGCGCAGGAAGTTTTTCACCGTCTGGGGCGCCTGCTTGGACGCCAGCTCCACCACGATATTGCCGTGGTTGGTCTCCATTCTGACTTTCGGACCCGCGAACGCCAGCGGGGCGATCAACATGGCCAGCAACCAGAGTTTTTTCATCATCAGACCCCTGCGCCGTTCGGTTGACCTTTAAGGTAACCGCGCAGCGCCTCATCGGCCATGATCTGCTGCAGCACGCTACCCAGTTGCAGGTTCAGTGTAGACTCGAGATCGGCCATGCTTGGCTCGCTCGGGCTCTCCTTGCTGGAGGACATGTTGAACTGCTTGGTCAGACGGTTACCCTGGAAATCGGCGATCACCTGCAGGCTGACACGGGACTTGGTGACATAGGTAAAGGTCTTCTCTTCCACATTGACCGCGGCACTGGAGATCACCAGCGTCAGGTTGGTGGTACCACTGTTGCCCACTTCCAGACCCTGACTACGCAGTCCTTCCGCCAGCCGTTCGGCCATCAGCAGATTGAGCGGGCGCTCGCTGTTGACCAGCACCGGCGCTTTCTCCTTGTGTTTGATGGAGAAGACATAGGCAGCCTCACGCTTGTCTACCCCTTCCATGGTGATGCGATTGCCAGAGTAATATTGCTGGTTGGCGGGGATCACCTGCGGATTGAGCAGCGCCGTCTCCGGCCAATGAGTGGCACACCCGCCCAGCATCAGGGCGGCCAGCAGCAAGAGTGACTTTTTCATCATGGTTTCCTTTGGCTTTAGCGTTTGATGGCTTTCAAAATAACGAATTTGCTGTTCGACGCAACGACTTGTGCGTTGGCAAACAAGCGCTTGAGTTTGTTGTGATAGTCCAGATGACGGTTGCCTACTATCCAGAGTTCCCCTCCGCGAGGCAACACCCGGTGCGCATCACTGAACATCTGCCAGGCGATATGATCGGTGATCGCCTGCAACTGATGGAAGGGGGGATTGCAGAGGATCCGATCCGCCGAACCGACCGCCACCCCGTCGAGACAGTTGTTGACCATAAAGCGGGCTCGCGGCAGAGCATCAGGCAGATTGTGCTCGACGTTGAGCTGTGCCGAGGCAACCGCCATATAGGATTCATCGATAAAGGTCACCTCCACCTCGCTGTCTTTGGCGAGCAGCGACAGACCCAGCACCCCATTGCCACAGCCCAGATCGATCACCTTGCGGGCACTGTGGATGGGCAGATTGTCCAGCATAAAGCGGGCACCAATATCGAGACTGGTGCGCGAGAAGACATTGGCATGGTTGTGGATGAGCATGCCACTCCCCTCCAGCGGCCACACGGTCGGGAAGGGGTTGGCCAGCTCGGGTTGCCCGGCCTGCGGCTCGCAGTGAATGAGGCGCGCCTTCTTCCAGGCCAGCGAGGTACGGGTAGGCCCCAGATACTTCTCGAACAACTTGAGGGTGGAGGTATGAATATCCTTCGCCTTGCCGGCAGCGATAACGCGGGTTGCCGGTGTCACCACCTCCCGCAGCGCCAGCAGTTGCTGCTCCAGCAGTGCCTGATATTTGGAGACCTTGATCACCACCAGCGCAGGAGCATCGGGCAGCGGCGCCAGCGCATCCTGCAAGCGGATACCACCCGCATCCAGTCCGTTTTCGGCCAGATTGGCCAGGGTCGC
This sequence comes from Aeromonas sp. 600479, assembly GCF_049175515.1. Lineage (NCBI taxonomy): Bacteria > Pseudomonadati > Pseudomonadota > Gammaproteobacteria > Aeromonadales > Aeromonadaceae > Aeromonas > Aeromonas sp. 600479. The sequence goes on along the minus strand of NZ_JAAKVF010000013.1, from coordinate 32,564 downwards.
CCGCTCACTGATGTAGGAGTCGGTGACGCAGCAGGGGGAGTGCGGATGCAGATAGGCGGCCAGCGCGCCAAAACCGTCATTCATGATGATGACGGGGCCCGCCTGCTCGAGGGGGGACTCCGCCAGAGTGTTGATCAGATATTCGTCAGCTGCATCCCAGGCTTGCAGGGTCTCCTGACTCTGGCGTGGGTAGCGGTAGAGCGTGAGTCGGCAATGGGGAGTGTCGAGAAGGGTTTGCATAAGAAGAGTCCAACCTCGGCTTCATTCATGGATACAGGCGCCAGGTGCGACGCAAAGTGGCGCTATTCTAGCGAGGAGCAGGAATTTCACCAGTTCGGAGCGTGCCAATGAACGGATAGCAGGTGATTTTCCTTTTGCGGGGGCTTATTCCACACCCAGACAGCCGATAGAATGGTCCGACATTCACTCTGGAAGCTGATCCTATGACTATCCAACAACTGATTGAAGCCAAGCTGACGGCAGCCCTCTCCCCCACTCTGCTGGAAGTGATCAATGAGAGCCATATGCATCGCGTGGAACCGGGCTCAGAGAGCCACTTCAAGGTGGTGATCGTCAGCGAACAGTTTGCGGGTCAGCGCCTTCTCTCTCGCCATCGTCAGGTCAACGCCATCCTGGCAGATGAGCTGGCCGGCGCTGTCCATGCACTTGCACTGCATACCTACACGGCAAGCGAGTGGCAGGAGAAGGGTAAGGCACCACGCACACCAGCTTGTGTAGGCAACCCCTCGCACTCCTGATCGGCTGGCTGTCACCCATTGCGCTGCCCCACCGCCCTATGGGTGACAAACACACAAAAATTAAACAAAAAGCCGCCAGCCTGCTGATCCTGACAACCATAAATAGGTATTTAATTCAGTTTTCCCTAGAAGCTGAGTCACAGCCTTACACAAACATACCCACATTGGGGTATTAAAATAAAAAAACCTTTAAAACCACAGCTTACAAGGAATTCAGGGGTTATTCATTGCAGGTTAATTTTGTGATGACGCAGGGATTTTGCCTATTTGGCATGGCAGAAAATGGGCCTTAAGTGGTAGACTCAAGCGCTTTTGAGTGACCTCGCATGTTGAATAATTGTTGAGCCTGACCACCCGGCGCAGCCACAACAGCGACTCATTCAACCACCCGTCGTGATGTATTTCTCGGCGCTAACCAACCTCTCTTCCCGTAACGGTAGTGCAATTAAGTATGATTACAATCAAAAGAGGACTGGACATCCCCGTGCTGGGTGCGCCAGAGCAAGTAATCTACGATGGCCCCGCCATCACCCGTGTTGCTACACTGGGCGAGGAGTTCGTGGGGATGCGACCTACTATGTTCGTCAAAGTAGGTGATCGCGTCATCAAAGGTCAGGAGCTCTTCGAAGACAAGAAGAATCCCGGCGTTAAATTCACGGCCCCCGCCACCGGCGTAGTTTCAGAGATCAACCGTGGAGCCAAACGTGTGCTCCAGTCTGTGGTCATCGACCTCGACGGCTCCGATGAGCAGGTGACCTTCGAGCATTTTGCCTCTTCCGAGCTGGCCAAGCTCGAGCGCAGCAAGGTGCAAGAGATCCTGGTTGCATCAGGCCAGTGGATCGCACTGCGCACTCGCCCGTTCAGCAAAGTCCCTGCGGTAGGCTCAGCCCCGCGCGCCATCTTCGTGACCGCGATGGACACCAACCCGCTGGCCGCCAACGCAGAGTTGATCATCAAAGAGCAGTCTCAGGCGTTTCTAGACGGTCTGGCCGTGCTGACTCGTCTGACCGACGGCACCGTCTATGTCTGTAAAGGCGAAGGCAGCCTGCCCCACTCTCCGCTGGCTCAGGTCAAAGAAGAGATCTTCGTCGGTCCGCATCCTGCCGGTCTGCCTGGTACCCATATCCACTTCCTGGATCCGGTCAGCAGCACCAAGGTGCAGTGGCACATCAACTATCAGGATGTGATCGCGTTCGGCAAGCTGTTCACCACCGGCCAGATCTATACCGACAAGGTGATCGCGCTGGCTGGCCCGAACGTGCTCAAACCGCGTCTGCTGCGTACCCGTCTGGGTGCCTGCATCAGCCAGCTCACCAACAATGAGCTGCGTGCCGATGAAAACCGCGTCATCTCCGGTTCCCTGCTGAGCGGCGCCAAGGCTGATGGTGTTCACGACTATCTGGGTCGTTACCACAATCAGGTCTGTGCACTGGGCGAGGGTCGTGAGAAAGAGTTCCTGGGCTGGATCAACCCCAGCGCCAACAAGTTCTCCATCACCCGCACCACCCTCTCTCACCTGATGAAGGGTCGCCTTATCAACTTCACCACCACTACCAACGGTAGTGACCGTTCCATGGTGCCTATCGGCAACTATGAACGGGTGATGCCACTCGACATCCTGCCTACCCTGCTGCTGCGGGATATGGTCTCCGGCGATACCGACGGTGCGCAAGCACTGGGTTGCCTGGAGCTGGATGAGGAAGATTTGGCCCTCTGTACTTTCGTTTGCCCCGGCAAGACCGAGTACGGCCCTATCTTGCGTGAGTGCCTGACCAAGATTGAACTGGAAGGTTAAGCGATGAGTTTCAAGCAACTTCTTGAAAATATGGAACATCACTTCGAACCGGGTGGAAAGTACGCCAAGTACTACGCCCTGTTCGAAGCGGCGTATACCCTGTTCTATACCCCGGGTACCGTTACCCGCAATGCCGCCCACGTCCGTGATGCGCTCGATCTGAAGCGCATGATGATCATGGTGTGGCTGGCCGTGTTCCCGGCCATGTTCTGGGGCATGTACAACGTTGGCAACCAGGCCATCGCCGCCATTGCCCACATGGGCTCGGCAGCCGGTGCCAGCAGCTGGCAATATGCCCTGGCCACCATGCTGGGTGCCTCCCTCGATCCGGCTGTTGCCGGTATCGGCAGCAAGATGCTGATTGGCGCCACCCACTTCTTCCCGATCTACATCACAGTCTTCTTTGTCGGTGGTTTCTGGGAAGTGCTGTTCGCCATGGTGCGCAAGCACGAGATCAACGAAGGCTTCTTCGTGACCTCCATCCTGTTTGCCCTGATCGTGCCGCCCGAGCTGCCCTTGTGGCAAGCTGCTCTGGGCATCACCTTCGGTGTGGTAATGGCCAAGGAAGTGTTCGGTGGTACCGGCAAAAACTTCCTGAACCCTGCGCTGGCTGGTCGTGCGTTCCTGTTCTTCGCCTACCCGGGCCAAATCTCCGGTGACGCAGTCTGGGTTGCCGTTGATGGCTACTCCGGCGCAACCGCGCTGAGCCAGTGGGCTCAGGGCGGCCAGATGGCGCTGATCAACGGTGCCACCGGTCAGGCTATCAGCTGGATGGACGCTTTCCTTGGCAACCTGCCGGGTTCCATTGGTGAAGTCTCTACCCTGATGATCCTGCTGGGCGCAGCCATGATCGTCTACATGCGCATCGCCTCCTGGCGCATCATCGCCGGCGTGATGGTCGGTATGATCGCCACTTCCCTGCTGTTCAACGTCATCGGTTCCGATACCAACCCCATGTTCAACATGCCGTGGCACTGGCATCTGGTACTGGGTGGCTTCGCCTTCGGTATGGCCTTCATGGCGACCGACCCCGTCTCCGCCGCCTTTACCAACAAGGGCAAGTGGTGGTATGGCGCCCTGATCGGCGTGATGGTCGTGCTGGTTCGCGTGGTCAACCCTGCGTTCCCGGAAGGCATGATGCTGGCCATTCTGTTTGCAAACCTGTTTGCTCCCCTGTTTGACCATTTCGTCGCTCAGGCAAACATCAAGCGGAGGATTGCTCGTGGCGTTTAATAAAGACTCAACATTCGGCACCATCAGCGTGGTCACCGGCCTCTGTCTGGCCTGTTCCATCGTGGTATCCGTTGCTGCCGTTGGCCTGCGTTCTACCCAAGAGGAGAACAAGGCGCTGGATAAACAGAGCAATATTCTCTCCGTAGCCGGCGTGGACATCAGCGATGTAGCCAAGCGCGATCTGGCCAAGCTGTATGGCGACAAGATCGAAGCCCGTCTGGTGGATCTCGCCACCGGTAACTTTGTTGACGGCGATGCCGACAACTTCGATACCAAACAGGCGGCCAAAGATCCGGCGCAAAACATCCGTCTGGCTGCTGCCGAGGACAAGGCTGGCCTGCGCCAGATCTCCAAGCTGGTTCCGGTGTTCTTCGCCAAGGATGCCGATGGCAAGATCGACAACATCATCCTGCCCATCTACGGTCAGGGTCTGTGGTCTACCATGTATGCTTTCGTCGCCGTTGCCGCTGATGGCCAGACTATCAAGGGCATCACCTACTATGACCACGGTGAAACCCCGGGTCTGGGCGGTGAAATCGAGAATCCGGCCTGGCGCGAGCTGTTTGTTGGCAAGAAGCTGTTCGATCAGGATGGCATGCCGGCGCTGCGCGTCATCAAGGGTCACGCTCCGGCGGGCTCCGAGCACGAGATCGACGGTCTCTCCGGCGCCACCCTGACCGGTAACGGTGTACAGCATACCTTTGACTTCTGGATGGGTCCAAAGGGCTTCGGTCCTTTCCTGGCCAAGGTTCGTGCAGGAGAAATCAACAATGGCTGACAAGAGCGAAATGAAAAAGTTGCTGTTGACTCCAGTGCTGGGCAACAACCCCATCGCCTTGCAGGTGCTGGGTGTCTGTTCCGCACTGGCGGTTACCAGCCAGATGAAGACAGCGTTTGTAATGACCCTTGCGGTCATGGCGGTCACCGCCTTCTCAAACCTGTTCATCTCCCTGATCCGCAACCAGATCCCGAACAGCGTGCGGATCATTGCCCAGATGGCGATCATCGCCTCGCTGGTTATCGTGGTTGACCAGGTGCTCAAGGCGTATGCCTATGACATCTCCAAGCAGCTGTCGGTCTTCGTCGGCCTCATCATCACCAACTGTATCGTGATGGGCCGCGCCGAAGCCTATGCCATGAAGAGCGCGCCGCTCCCCTCCTTCCTGGACGGTATCGGTAACGGTTTGGGCTATGGCGCCATTCTGCTGAGTGTCGCGACCGTGCGTGAAGTGCTGGGCTCCGGCACCTGGTTCGGCATCGAGCTGCTGCCGCTGGTGAACAACGGTGGCTGGTATGTACCCAACGGCCTGCTGCTGCTGCCGCCGAGTGCATTCTTCATCATTGGTCTGATCATCTGGGGCGTGCGCACCAAGGATCCCAAGCAGGTGGAGGCGAAGGATTAAGGTATGGAACATTATCTGAGTCTGTTGATTCGTTCGATTTTTATCGAAAACCTGGCACTCTCCTTCTTCCTGGGGATGTGTACTTTCCTGGCAGTGTCCAAGAAGGTAAAGACCTCCATGGGTCTGGGTGTTGCCGTTATCGTGGTGCAAACCATCGCCGTACCGGTCAACAACCTGATCTACAACTACGTGCTGAAGGCCGGAGCCCTCTCCCCTGACCTGGATCTGAGTTTCCTGAGCTTCATCACCTTTATCGGGGTGATCGCGGCGCTGGTGCAGATCCTGGAGATGGCGCTGGACAAGTACTTCCCGGCTCTCTACAACGCCCTGGGTATCTTCCTGCCGCTCATCACCGTGAACTGCGCCATCTTCGGTGGCGTCTCTTTCATGGTGCAGCGTGACTACACCTTCGTGGAGTCTGTGGTCTACGGTGTAGGCTCAGGTGCAGGCTGGATGCTGGCGATCGTTGCGCTGGCGGGTATCCGCGAGAAGATGAAGTACTCCGATGTTCCGGAAGGCCTGCGTGGTCTGGGCATCACCTTCATCACCGCCGGTCTGATGGCGCTGGGCTTCATGTCCTTCTCTGGTATCTCCCTGTAATCGGCTTTCCTGCAATCAGAAAGGAACGATAGATGGAAATTATTTTGGGTGTGGTCATGTTTACCGTGATCCTGCTGGCACTGGTGGCAGTCATTCTGTTCGCCAAGTCCAAGCTGGTGACCGCGGGCGACGTGACAATCAGCATCAATGGTGACCCGGCCAAGGCTGTGACCAGCCCGGCCGGTGGCAAGCTGCTCGGCGTACTCGCCGGCAACGGTATCTTCGTCTCTTCCGCCTGTGGCGGCGGTGGCTCCTGCGGCCAGTGCAAGGTACGGGTGAAATCCGGTGGCGGCGACATCCTGCCGACCGAACTGGATCACATCAGCAAGGGCGAAGCCCGTCACGGCGAACGTCTTGCCTGTCAGGTCACCGTTCGTGGCGACATGGACATCGAACTGCCGGAAGAGATATTCGGGGTGAAGAAGTGGGAATGTACTGTTATCTCCAACGATAACAAGGCCACCTTCATCAAGGAGCTCAAGCTGCAGATCCCCGATGGCGAGAGCGTGCCGTTCCGCGCCGGTGGTTATATCCAGATCGAAGCGCCGGCTCACCACGTTTACTACAAGAACTTCGATATTCCCGAGGAGTATCGTGGTGACTGGGATCGCTTCAAGATTTTTGATCTGGAGTCCAAGGTCGATGAGCCGATCATCCGTGCCTACTCCATGGCCAACTATCCGGAAGAGTTCGGCATCATCATGCTGAACGTGCGTATCGCCACACCGCCCCCGAGCAACTGGACTGCCCCTCCGGGACAGATGTCCTCCTACATCTTCAGCCTGAAGCCGGGTGACAAGGTGACCATCTCCGGTCCGTTCGGTGAATTCTTCGCCAAGGATACCGATGCAGAAATGGTCTTTATCGGTGGTGGTGCGGGTATGGCGCCTATGCGCTCCCACATCTTCGACCAGCTGCGTCGCCTGAAGTCCAAGCGCAAGATGAGCTTCTGGTACGGTGCCCGTTCCAAGCGCGAGATGTTCTATGTCGAAGACTTCGACATGCTGGCGGCCGAGAACGAGAACTTCACCTGGAACGTCGCCCTGTCCGATCCGCAACCGGAAGACAACTGGGATGGCTACACCGGCTTCATCCACAATGTGCTCTACGAGAACTATCTCAAGAACCACGAAGCGCCGGAAGATTGCGAGTTCTACATGTGTGGACCTCCCGTGATGAACGCAGCCGTCATCAACATGCTCAAAGATCTGGGCGTTGAAGACGAGAACATCCTGCTGGATGATTTTGGTGGTTAATCCATGAACAGCGTTGTAAAAACCTGGCTAGCCTTCGGGCTAGCCTTTTTCTTGACAGGGTGCGGTCAGGAAAGCACGGTCCAGTCGAAGCCGGAGATCCATATCACCGGCAGCACCATGGGCACTTACTACTCCATCAAGGTGGCGGACAACGTCATCAGCGATGCGGCCAAGTTTCAGGCCGAGGTCGACGTACTGCTGGAGCGAGTCAACGATCAGATGTCCACCTATCGTCCCGATTCCGAACTGTCGCGCTTCAACCAGCACCACAGTTCGACACCGGTAGTGGTATCTCGGGACACGGCTCGGGTCATAACAGAAGCCATTCATATTGGCCGTGAGAGCCAGGGGGCGCTTGACGTCACCGTCGGCCCCTTGGTCAATCTGTGGGGCTTCGGTCCGGACAAGCGACCGACCAAAATACCATCGGAGGAGCTGATCACCCAGACCCGTCAGAAGACCGGCCTGGGCAACCTGCACATCATCACTTCGGTCGATGCCGATACCCTGCAAAAGGATATTCCCGACCTCTACGTTGATCTATCCGCCATTGCCAAGGGCTTTGGTGTCGACAAGGTAGCCGAGTATCTGGAGTCTCTGGGTGCGCGCAACTATCTGGTAGAGATCGGCGGCGAGCTGCGGATCAATGGCGTCAACGGCAAGGGACACCCCTGGCGCGTTGCCATCGAGAAGCCAACCGCCAATGCCGGTTCGGTGCAGGAGGTGATCGTTCCGGGTGACAACGGGGTGGCCACCTCGGGTGAATATCGTAACTACTATGAGATGGATGGCCAGCGCTTCTCCCACACCATAGATCCACGCACCGGCAAGCCGATCCAGCACCGCATGGTGTCGGTCACCGTGATCCATCCCTCCTGCATGACCGCAGACGGGCTGGCGACCGTATTCATGGTCATGGGACCGGAAAAGAGCCTGGCCTATGCCAAAGAGCGTGGTCTGGCGATCTTCGTGATCACCAAGACGGACAACGGCTTTGAAGAGGCCTACTCCGATGCGTTCAAACAGTATCTGGTCAGGAAATAGGGAGGATAGATGCAGGTTTTTCTGATCACCTTCGGGGTATTCATGCTGGTGATAGCCGCCATGGCTATCGGCTATATCTTCCAGAAAAAATCCATCTCCGGCTCCTGTGGCGGTCTGGGGAGCGTTGGCATCGAGAAAGAGTGCGATTGCCCGGAACCCTGCGACAATCGCAAGAAGAAGATGGCCAAGGAAGAGGCCCGTCGCAAGATGCTGGAAGAGAACCGCATCATCTGATGACCCTGATTTCTCGATAAACAAAAGCGCGCTGGTGGCGCGCTTTTTTATTGGCTTTCATGCAGTGTAGGCCGGTCATAATTTTCGCTCGATATAGAGGATCACCTCCCCCAAATGGATGCCGAACTTGCTGATAGCGGCGCGATTGATCAGTCGCTCCTCATCCAGCAGATACATCCAGTCATCGAAGCTCACCCGCACCACCTCGCCATCCGGCAGCGCCAGATCGAGCTGATAACGCCAGTTGAGGGCAAACCCTTGGCTTTTACCTACCGCCTCTCCCACCACATCGGAAGCGGTACCGCGCCAGTGACCATCAGCCCCCTTGCTCAGATACCAGGTTCGGGTCTGCTGGCGGCCATCGTCAAAGTAGAACTGCTCGAACAGCTCTCCCTTACCGTTCTGCCAGCGCCCCACCATCTCCACCCGAAAGCGACTGGTCACTTCGCCGCTGCGGTCGGTCACCAGGCCGTGAGCCACCAGCTTGCCGTTGAAGAAACGGGCGAGATCCCAGTTTGGCCCCTGCCCCCGATAGTCATCGAGACTGGCACCACAGCCGCTCAGCAACAAAAAAGGGATCAACAGTAACCAGCGATATGCACGATAGAAAGACATCAGGAGCTCCATGTTCAGGGTTGGCCACGCAGGCGGCGGGTCAGGGCAGGATCGCGGCTATTGTCAGCCAGCCAGATGGCGAGAAAAGCGGCCGAAAAATGTGGATCGGCCAGAGTGCCGAGGGGTTTTTCCTGCCACCAGAAGTGGCCTGCACCGCCCTTGTCGACATAAAAGGTGAGCTTGTCGCCCGCCTGCACATCAGGCCAGAGTGCAGCGAGCTGGCCGAGCCAGCGCTGACGCTCGGCGTCAGTGCCAAGACCTAGCCGCTGCCACTCGGCGGCGGTGGCGCTCAGCAGATCTTCCCGCTCGATGGGTCTGGCATAGGTGAGAGTCAGAGCCTGTGGATAGTGACCGGGCTGATAGCGCCCGCTCACGCTGTAGAGGGTGGCATCGTAGAGCTTGAACCATAGCCAGTTCATCTCCCCCTGCCCGACCGGGCGCAACTGCTGCCAGGGGGCGGCAGAAGCCTGCACCGCGGTTGCAGCAAAGAGCGCAAACGCCAGCAGTCGCGGGTTAATTCCACCCCATATGCCAGTGGTTGGGGTCTTCCAGTTCATGCCAGTCCATCTCCTGTTCCTGCAGGGTGTTGATATCCTGCATCACCACCTGCACCAGCTGCCCCTGCGCATCCCGCTGGCAGGCAACCACCAGATAGAAGCGATCAGTCAGCTCATGCTGGCTCTCTTTGGTCCATTTGGAAAAAAGCAACGAGTCGGTCGAAAAGGTGTTTGTCATGACTCACCCTCCAGCTTGACCATTACCCACAGGAGTACGGGTAACCACCACATCCAGATCACTGCCAGCAGCGCCGTACTGATCCAGATGCCCCAGGGTAAGTTTACTGCCCCCATGGCAGCCCCCGCCACATAGGAGGAAGCACCGCCAACTATGCCAAACAGCGCCTGCTGCCAGCGAGGCAAGCGCAGCAGCCAGCGCATACCGTGGGCCAGCGTCAGGGCAAAACCGAGCCAGAGCAGCACCAGCCAGAGGGGAAAACCGGACGGGAAACGGAACAGGCCGAGCTGCCAGAGCAGAGCATCCAGCAGACAGCCGGCAACCGCGATGGGAAGCAGCCGCCAGTCACGCTGGCGGCTGGGTGAGAAGAGAAAGTGCAGCAGCAACATTGCCAGCAGCGGGCTCGGCTGCTGCCACTTCACCGCCAGCAACCAGTAGAGGTTGAACCCCAGCAGGTGAGCCCACTGCCACATGGTCAATGACCGCTTACTGGCACATCACCCGACCAGCCAGCGGGCCCCGGCTTGGCGGCCTCCAGTTGCACCAGACTGATACTGCGCTCCCAGAATCCCCCCTCGCAATAGGCAAAGTAGAAGTGCCACAGCCGGATGAAATCCTGGCTGTAACCGAGCTTGGGCAGCTCGGGCGCCAGCGCCAGAAAGCGATCGCACCAGTGAGCCAGGGTGCGGGCATAGTGATGGCCGTGATCGTGCAACCGTACCAGTTGCATGTCGGTCTCCCGCGCCAGCAACCCCGCCATCTGGGAGACGCTGGGCAGGCAGCCACCGGGGAAGATGTAACGCTGGATAAAATCGACCCCGCGCAGATACTGGGCGTGGCGCTGATCGGCGATGGTGATGGCCTGAATGAGCAGACGGCCACCGGGTTTGAGCAGCCGCGACAGCTGGCGGAAATAGTCGGGCAGGAAGGCGTGGCCCACCGCCTCTATCATCTCGATGGAGACCAGCTTGTCATACGTCCCCTCCAGCTTGCGGTAATCCTCCAGCAGCAAGGTGATGCGATCCCCCAGCCCCTCCCGCGCAATCCACTCCTTGGCATAGTCATGCTGGGCCCGGGAGATAGTCGTGGTGGTCACCCGGCAGCCATAGTGGCGGGCGGCATAGACAGCGAGGCCACCCCAGCCGGTACCGATCTCCAGCAGATGATCGTCAGGCCCCAGCTCCAGCCGCTCGCAGATGGTGCGCAACTTAGCTTGCTGACCCTCTTCCAAAGTGGCCTCGGCGCTCGGGTAGATGGCGCTCGAGTACTGCATATGGCTGTCGAGAAAGCCCTGATAGAGGGTATTGCCGAGATCGTAGTGGGCGGCGATGTTGGAGCGCGAACCGGTCAGGGTATTGCGGTTGAGCCAGTGGCGCACCTTGTTGAAGGGGAAGCTGAGCCAGCCGAGGCGCCGTTCGAGGGAGTCGAGCAGGGTCAGATTGCGGGCCAGCAGCCGCACCAGCGCCACCGGATCCGGGCTGGTCCAGAGTCCCTCCACCCAGGTTTCTCCGGCGGCAATGCTGCCCCCCAGCAACAGGCGACGATAGAAGGTCGGATCCTGCACCACCAGTTCGGCATGCAGATCGGTACCCGCGACGCCAAAGCTGTGGCGCTCACCGCCATCCCGCAGCAGCAGCTGGCCATGTTCGAGGCGACCCAGCAGATTGAGCAGCAGTTGTCTTGCCCCCTTGTCGATGAAAGAGGCAGAGAGGGTTGATTGAGCAAGTTCCATTAGCGGCTCTCCGGATGGGTAAAAATCGGGGTTCGTTTGATAAATAGACGCAGGGCCTGCCAGTAGATCCCGAGCAGCACCTTCATGGTCATCCATGGCCAGCGGGCCAGCAGGGCCACCAGCCCCTTGCGCGACAAGGGTTCGCGAGTGAGCGCCAGGGTTGCGTCAAACAGCTTGGCTTCACCGGATACGGGATGACTCTCGATATGGATCAGGGTCTCCTGCACGGGCGGCCTGATCCGCCAGTGATAACGCATCGCCAGCCCCATAAAGGGGGAGACGTGAAAATCCTTGTCATGGGGTGCCAGCGCCGCCAGATCCAGCAGGTAGTAGTGACGCTCGTTCCAGGGGGTGTTCGACACCTCTGCCAGCAGATAGCGCGCCTCGCCCTGCCGGTAGCAGAAGTAGAAGTTGACCGGGCTGAAGTAGAATCCCAGACAGCGCACGTTGCCGAGCAGCAGTACCCGCCCCTCGGGGTCGGCATCGCCACCCAGCTCGCTCACCTTATGCCACACCGCCTGCTTGAGGCACCCCTCGCTGCCTTTGAGATAGTCGTCGCGGTGAAACGAGAGCAGCCCAGCTCGCTCAACCCCGAACCAGCGCCCCTGATCGAGCTGCGGCAGCTCGTCGAGATCCAGCCCCAGCATAAAGAGGCTGTAGGAGAAGGCGTGAGCCCGCGGCGCAAAACGGCGGTGGCGTACCGAGCCCTGCCAGATGGCGCTGGTGACGCCAGCCAGTTCGTCGGCACGCTCATGTTCGGTGGCCACTGTGGCGCCGTTCATAGCTCGGCCCCGAAGCGCCTGGCGACGTCCAGCGCGCTGCGTACCCCATCCTCGTGGAAGCCGTTGTACCAGTAGGCGCCACAGAAGTGGGTGTGCTGCTGGCCGCAGATCTCCGCGCGGCGCTGCTGGGCGGCGATGGAGGCCTGATTGAACACCGGATGGTGATAGACAAAGCGGCGCAGCACCTTGCTCTCATCCACCTTGCCCTTGGGATTGAGGCTGACGCAGAAGGGCTCCGGCGAGTTCACCCCCTGCAGGATGTTCATGTTGTAGCTCACCAGCGGCCGCGCCTCGTCGTTGCCATCGAGCTGATAGTTCCAGCTGGCCCATGCCTTGCGGCGGGTGGGCAGGCAGCGGGCATCGGTATGGAGCCAGACATCGTTGGCCTGATAGGGCATGTCGCCGAGAATAGCCTGCTCCCGCTCGCCGGGATCTGCCAGCAGCGCCAGCGCCTGATCGCTGTGGCAGGCGAAGATCACCTCGTCAAACCGCTCCTCGCCGTAACTGCTCTGGATCACCACGCCATCCGCGTCCCGCCGTACGCTCTGCACCGGACAGGCGAGGCGGATCTGCGACTGCCAACCCGCGGTAAGGGGGCCGATATATTCCCGCGAGCCGCCCGGGATCACATACCACTGGGGACGATTGGCCACATCGAGCAGGCCATGGTTGGCAAAAAAGCGCAGGAAGAAGCCAAGGGGGAAGGCGCGCATATCGGCCAGGGTCGATGACCAGATCGCCGCGCCCATCGGCAAGATGTAGTGGCGGGCGAAGTAGTCGCTAAACTCCCCCGCCAGCAAAAAATCCCCCAGAGTCAGCTCGGGGCCAGCCCCCTGATGCTGACCATCCGCCAGCCAGGCCCGCGCCTCCCGGTTGAAACGCAGGATCTCGGCAACGAAGCCGTAGAAGCGCGGGCTCAACAGATTGCTGCGCTGGGCAAACAGGGTGTCGAGGTTGTGGCCGTTATACTCCAGCCCCTCCGGGCTCTTCACCGAGAAGCTCATCTCGGCCGGTTGGCGCGCCATGCCGATCCGCGCCAGCAACTTCAAGAAGTTGGGGTAGGTGCGATCGTTGAAGACGATAAAGCCGGTGTCGATGGCATAGCTGCGGCCAGCCTGATTCACATCGACGGTCGCTGTGTGGCCGCCCAGGGTCGGCGCCGCCTCGAACAGGGTTATGTCATGGAGTTTGTGGAGCAGAAAACCGGCGGTGAGCCCCGAGATCCCTGAACCGACGATGGCGATCTTTTTCTTCATGAATGGCTTCCTTTCGATACGAGTGCGCGGCCAAGGCGCAGCCAGAGCCCCACCGGCAGCGCACCAAGCAGGCGCAGCAACCAGATGAAACGGCGGGGAAAGTGGATCTGGTGACGACCAGCGGTCAGCCCGTCCATGATGGCGCGAGAGGCATGCTCCACCGTCACCAGACAGGGCATGGGAAAATCATTTTTGGCGGTGAGCGGCGTCTGGACAAAGCCGGGGCGGATCAGGGTCACCCCGATCCCTTTGCTGGCCAGATCGAGGCGCAAGGTATTCGCCAGATAGTCGAGGGCAGCCTTGGAGGCGCCATAGGCCTCGGCCCGAGGCAGCGGCAGCCAGCTCACCGACGAGCTAACGATGGCCAGCCGTGACCCAGCCCCGAGCAACGGCAAGAAGGCGGCCAGCGCATGGCTGGTGGCGGTCAGATTGGTCTCAATCACTCGGGCAAACAGCGCGCTGTCAAACCCCTCCGCCACATCCATGTACTCGCAGTTGCCTGCGTTGAGGATCAGCAGATCGAGGGATGGCAGCGTAGCAGCCACCCCGCTCATTGCGGCCAGATCCCGGGCATCGAACTGCAGCGGCGTCACGCCATCCAGCCCCAGCGCCTGCAGCCGTTCGCCATCGCGGCCACAACCCCACACCTGCCAGCCGGCGCGCCGGTAATCCAGCGCCAACTGGCGACCTATGCCGGAGGTCGCGCCTGTGATAAGCACTCGGCCGCTCATGCGCCAAGCCTCATCTTGATGGTGCGAACCACTGGCCCGAGCAACGGCAACTGCTCGTAGAGCATGGCGCCCAGGTCAAAATAGTCCCTGTGCTGGCACACCTTGCCCGCCTCGTCGAATTCGAGGCGGGTGGCCCCCTCCACCGTCACCGGCTCACCACCACGCAATCTGGGGTGAGAGAAGGTCATGGTCCAGCCGAGCCAGGCCTGTGGCCCCTGCTGCTGCTGACTGGTGATGACGAAACGGCAGTAGGCGAGACGCTGATAGAGGGCGGCAAAATAGTCGCCAAGGGCCGCCAGCCCCTCGATACGGTGAGCCGGATCGATAAAGACCACCTGTTCGGCATAGACCTCGGGCAAGCGGTGCAACTGCTGTTTGTCCAGTTGTTGATAGAGGCCAATAAAGCGGGCCAGCGGCTCGTTCATCCTATTTCTCCAGAGAGCGAAACATCTCGATGGCTCTCACCCGGGCAATGGCGTGATCCACCATGGGGGCCGGATAATCCTGCCGCCTCTTGAGCCGTAGCCAGTCGTGGGGCTGATGCACGTAAGCGGCGGGAATATCGGCCAGTTCAGTTACCCAAGTACGGATAAACTCCCCTTGTGGATCAAATCGTTGCCCCTGAGTGGTGGGGTTGAAAACCCGAAAGTAGGGTGCCGCATCGGCACCGGTGCCCGCCGCCCACTGCCAGCCACCGTTGTTGGCTGCCAGATCCCCGTCGATCAGTCTACTCATGAAGTAATCCTCCCCGAGCCGCCAGTGGATATGGAGATCCTTGGTAAGAAAACTCGCCACTATCATCCGCAACCGGTTGTGCATCCAGCCGGTGGTGTTGAGACAGCGCATCGCAGCATCGACGATGGGGTAGCCAGTGCGCCCCTCGCACCAGGCGGCGAAGGCATCCGGATCCCAGCTCCACGGCAAGGCTGCCGTCTCTGGTTTGAAGGGGCGATTCATGGAGAGAGTCGGGATCAGCAGCAGCAGGTGGCGATAGAACTCGCGCCAGATGAGCTCATTGAGCCAGACAAAGCCGGGCTGGGCCTTGGACTGGGGCCGGTAGCCAAGGCGCTGCTGGAGCGCCGCCACACACTGGCGCGGGCTGATGATGCCCGCAGCCAGATAGGGGGAGAGCACGGACGTGCCCGCGATGGCTGGAAAATCACGCTGTTCGCCATAGTCAACCACGGCACGCTCCAGAAAAATGTTCAAACGGCGCAGAGCTTCTGCCTCCCCCACTGGCCAGCGGGGATCCGCCGTCAGCTCGCCGAGAGCCTCATCAACCCACGCACGTTCGGCCAGCGGCTGCCACGGCAACGGCTCGCCACGCGGTGTCGGCGCCCGATGAATGACAAAACCATCCTCGTCGAGAGCCTTGAGCCAGGCACGGCTGAAGGGGGTGAAGACTTTGAACATCTCCCCTGACCCGGTCAGCACACGCCCCGGCGGCAACACGCAGCAGCCGTTGAACCAGTGACAGCTCACCGCCTGCTCTGCCAGTGCGGCAGTGACGGTGTGGTCACGACGCAGCTCATCGATCTCGATGGCTTGATTGGCGTAGAGCTGGGTTACGCCCAGCTCGCGGCAAAGATCTGCCAGCGCTGCTGGCACCTCGGCAAAGGTCTCCACTCGCAGCAGATGAAGCGGGATGCCGAGCGCCGCCAGCTCGCGGCCCAATTCATTCACCTGCGCCAACATAAAGCGCTGACGGATGGGGGCCATTTTGTGCTGCTGCCACTGGGTGGGGGAGATGATAAAGAGGGCGGCGACCGGCTCATCACCAGCGCAGGCATGCCGCAGCGCGGGGTTGTCGGCAAGGCGAAGATCATTGCGAAACCAGACCAGTTTCATGATTCTTTCCTCCCGCGTCCGCTGGTGCCAGCAGCATCTGGGGCATCCGCCATCAGCTCGGCAAGGCTCGCCTGCCAGCCATGGGCTTTAAGCCACTCATCGTCGTAGAGGCGCCCCAGCTCACCAAACAGGCGCGTGCCGGCGGGCCAGCCGGTAGCCAGCTCCTGCTTACCGAGCCCTGCCCCCAGCAGCACCAACCAAGGGGTGGCAGCACGTCCCTCAAGCAGGCTGGCATGGCGGGGCTCCACCGCCCCCAGCAGTTGCACCTCATAACCCTGACCGATCAGCTCGTAAGCAGCCCACACCAGATCGAGGGGGCCAACCTGTCCCCAGCTCGCCAGCGTAATCGGCACGCCCTTCTCCTGCTCGATCAGGTGGCGGGCGAAGCGGGTATGGAGCCAGCCCAGCCACACCTGTTGCAGCAACTCGCCATCCGGCCGCTCGCGCCACAACCCCAGCAGCCGCTCCACAAGCGGTTGCAGTATCCGGCTGCGCACCAGTTCGAACGGATAGCTAGCCAACAGATCGCTGAGCTCGGCCTCCGCCTTGCGCTGATTGAAGGCAAGCAGTGCCTGACTGAACTGCTCCAGGGTCTGCTGCCAGTGATCGCTCACTGGCTCGGAATGGGGTTCACTCAAGAGCCCCTTCACCTGCCCGATACTCACACCCCGCTCCAGCCAGCTCAGGATCTCGCCGATTTGGCGGATATCCTGCTCGCTGTAGAGGCGGTGGCCCTTTTCGGTGCGGGCCGGTTGCACCAGACCATAGCGGCGCTGCCAGGCACGCAGGGTCACGGCGTTGACGCCGGTGAGACGGGAGACCTCGCGAATGGGGTAGATCCCCTCATCAGCCAGAGGAGCAACTTCTTGCGATAAATCAGACATGACAACGTCCATCAAACAGAGGTGTAAAGCGCCCCGATGCAAACCATGCGCCGGGGCAACAGAACGGATTCAGAGCCCGTAACGCAATTTGAGCGTATCGGGGTGCGGATTGAGATAAACCTGCTCGGCGAGATAGGGATTGGGGTACTCGCGCAGGTAGTGGCGGATCAAGGTGAGCGGCACCAGCAAGGGGAAGATGCCGGTGCGGTACTTGTCGATGGTATCGGCCAGCTCCTGCTTCTGGGCCGGGGTCAGCACCCGCTTGAAGTAGCCCTGCAGGTGCATCAGCACATTGGTGTGGCTGCGACGGTTGGCCCGCAGGGTCAGCGCGGTCATCAATCCCTTGATGTAGTTGTCGGCCACCTCCTGCAAATTGGTGGACTTGCCCAGATTGCCGAGCAGCTTGCCGAGCGCCCTGTAGTGGGTGGTGGCGTGGGAGAGCACCAGATACTTGTAGCGGGAGTGGAAGCGGATCAGCGCAGAGGCGGTGATACCACGCGCACAGAGCTGCTGCCAGTCGTGGTAAGCGAAGACCCGCAGCACGAAATTCTCCCGCAGGATGGGATCACAGAGCCGGCCATCCTCTTCCACCGGCAACAGGGGGTTGGCCTCCATCAACGCCTTGGCAAAGAGGCCGATCCCCTCCTTGGCGCTCCCCTCATTGTTGGCGCCATAGACCTTGACCCGCTCCATACCGCAGCTGGGTGATTTGGCACAGAGGATATAGCCGGAGATGAAGTCGAGCTGGCGTGCCTTCTGCTCGCTGAACGCAATCAGCTTTTCAGTGACATCGAAGCTACCATTGCTCGCTTCGGCACGGATCTCGCCGTTGCGCTTGACCAGCCGGATGGCGGCGCGAGGCGCCCCCAGACCGATAGCCATCTCGGGACAGACGGGGTGATAGTCAAAGTGAGCGCCAAGATCCCGTTCGCAGAAGCTGGAGCGCTTGTGGCCCCCGTCGAAACGCACCTCTTGTCCCAGCAGGCAAGCACTGATACCGACTTTAATCTTGTACATGATGGCACTCCTTGTATAAACCTTGATTCAGTTATAGCAGTTATACAAAAAAATGGAAGTTGTATAACTATCGCCGACTGATACGACACAAGGAGAAAAAAGAGATCACTGGAAAACGAAAAAACCCATGGCGAACGCCATGGGTAAAAATCAAGACACTACGGACTACTGGAAGGGGGATTAGAAACTGTATTTCACACCCAGGCTGGAGATGGAGCCTTTCTGCAGATCCCAGCTGCGATAGGTGTAGTCGGCAGTCAGCGCCCAGTTCTGGTTGAGCTTGTAAGCACCGCCTACCTTGAAGTCATGCATATCGTCGGTCATGTTGGCGTAACGGTAAGCGGTGGAAAGCTCGACATTGCCGATGTCGTAGCGCAGACCCACTTCACCATACATGCTGCCGCTGCTCTTGCGCGCCACTTCGTCCCACCCATTGTTATTCTTGAGCATTTCACGCTCGAGCTTGTAGCCCATCAAACCGGTCTCACCATAGAGATTGAGGCCAGTGCTCAGCGGGGTAAAGACACCGACACCCAGGCTGGAGATGGACATGCTGTCGTTGCCGTCGTTGCGGGAGGTGAATTCGGTTCCGGCACGACCGTAGAAGTTGGAACCAAAGCTCTTGGAGAGATCCAGGCTCAGACCGCCAAAATCACGGGTACCTTTGCTGGCAGCATCACGGGGAAATGCAGCGCTGTCTTGGCTCAGGTAATCAGACTTGGTGTGGGCCCAGGTCAAACCGCCCTTTGCGTAGCTGAAGGCATCCTGTGCCAGAGCGGAAGTAGAGGCGAAACCGGCCAGAACCAGAAGAGATACAGTTGCTTTTTTCATGATGATAACTCCATGTGATTGGGCCCGTTGCTAGCGAGCTGGTATGGAGTCATTGTGCGGTCAGCATCCCGGCTTGCCGAGTGGCAAGCTGTTGCAAAACCATGTCAGATGTAAGCAGATATTTCCCGAGATGTCAGGGGTAACAAATTGCCGGCCCAAGCGGTTTGCATGGGCCGGACAACACCAAATCAGCGGAAGACCACCTCATCAATTTCGACCCTGACCAAGGGCTGCCCGGTCAATCCGGCAGGACGGGGGATCTCGAGGGCCAGCGACGGACGGGCTTGCCCCTTGCGCAGGTAGGTCTCCGGCAAGCGATTCTCGGCGACCCAGAAACGGGCCTCCTGACGCACCAACTGCACACCGTCAGCACTGAACAGAGTCACCATGCCGCGCACCCCGACCACATTGCGGCTGCCGGTATTGCTCACCATAAAGGTCAGCGCCAACGGATCCGATCCCTCGAGCTTGTCCAGCTTGACCACCACACCGTCGCGTGCCGCTTGTGACAGCAATTCGGGGTTGGCCTTGGCCTGCTCGGTCAGTACCGGGGCGGCAACCGCCACCACGGCCCCCGCTTTCCCATCAGCAGCTATACCCTGCACGGGTTCGGCCGGTTTGACCACCAGATACTCCCAGGTAAAGTCATCGTTGAGCTGAACCTGCCGACCATCAGGCAGGGTCACCTGGGTAACAGGAGCTGCCTGCGCCAACACGGGCGAGAGACAGAGAGCAACCAGCAAACGGGAGAAAGCTTTCATGGCATGAACACTCGGTAACGGGTGAAAGGGCGACAGTATAAACAGTCGCCCCCCTCCTTGCCTATGACAGCACTCACGTTCCGGCTCCGGCGTCGCTTGCCCACGGGCTAGATGGCGAGATCGTGCCGCTCTTTGTGCGCCATATCCAGAGTCACCAGATCGAACTCGGTCCTCTTGAGGGCAGAGAGAATATCCGATTGCATATCAAAGGCCTGAGCACGCTGATGCTCGGGCAGACGCACCCGGGCCAGGGTGGTAGAGCAGTCGCACAGGGTATGGAAAAAGACCTGCGCCTCATCCAGCCCCATGTCGGCCAGCATCTGTTCGGCCTGATCCACCATTCGTAGATAACGTTGCTTCAACTGCCGTGGATTGGTGAAGCGATTGCTGAGACAACCGTTGCTCCCTTTGCCCCAACGACCGAGCTGACGCTTGTTGAAGCCATAGCGAAAATCACGGCTCATCACCCCGTTATCGGCAAAAAACCAGATGGTGTTGGCAGGCAGTGAGCCGAACTGGGCAAGATAGTCATCACGCTCCTCCACCGCGGCCGGGACCAGCAACGGCAGATGAGCCCATTCCGGACGAGCCTGCACATACTCACCAATGCGGCGAACCGGATCGATCAACCCCTCCATATTCGGCAGGCGATCGCAAAAGATGATCTCGTCACTCTTGATGATCCAGTGGTCGATACCGTAACGCTGGCAATAACGCCGGGCCCGAGCCACCTCACTGCGGCTGCGGGTCGGATTATCGAGGGTGATGGCGCGGATCTTGACGCCGCTGGCACGACACAGATCGATGCTGTAACAGGACTCCAACCGCCCCGAAAAAGAGACTATCAGCTCGTCAAAATTTGCCAGTTGCTCAATCAGCTGCAGCTCCCTGGCTTGAAAAGAGTGATCATATCCCTGATTCAAGACAACAACATTGGCATCCATTAAACAGCTCCGGATGATAAACAGGTGGCTTATTGTGCGGGAAACAAGCTGAATAGGCCCTTACAGAGTCAGGTTAAAATTAAAACTTGATGATTATTTCCCGTGATTTATCCGTAAAATCAACATCTTGAGCGTCATACACTCGCAATCTGGCCTGATGTACCCGATGGGCTCGCAAAAAACCCTGCGCCTGATCCAGTGAGGTGAAGGTCAGGTGCTCCCCCTCGCTGTCGGTCAGACAGAGATACTCCCCTTCCGCCTCGATACAGAGCTGATAACCGCTGCCATCCTTGCAGGCGATAATCAGGGTTGCCTCGGGATAGTGACTGAGCCAATTGCGAAACCGGCCATGCTCCATAGTGCTCCCACAGGGGCATCACCCCTTGTCAGTGACAGGCAAACAGCCCAACTCACCCAGTTGCTGACGGCAACTCGCCACGTCGGTAAAGACGATCCCCCTGATGCCGAGGGCCTCGGCGGCCGCAATATTGGCGGGACTGTCATCAATGAAGATGCACTCTGCCGGCTTGAGATCGAACGACACCAGCAGATAGCGATAGATATCCGGCTCCGGCTTCATCATCCGCACCCGCGCCGAGACCACCTTGCCACTGAAAAAGCGCCAGAAAGCCTGGTGCTGCTCCAGCCAGTCGATGCTGGCATGCCCCATGTTGGAGAGGGCATAGAGCGAATGGCCCGCTCCGTGCAGCTCGGCTATCAGGGTTAGCATAGCGGGATCTGGCTGCAGGGAGGCGGGAACTGCCTGTAAAATGGCCAGATTCTCCGCCACCGAGAGGCCGGTGCGCGCTTGTGCTTCCCGGGCCATGGTGTGGAGTGACATGGTGCCTCTGTCTACCTCTAGCCAGTCCGGGTGGTTAAAGAGCTGCTCGGCCAACTGTTCGGCTCCTTGCGGGCCATGCACCGAACGCACTATGCCTACCGGATCCCAGCTCACCACCACCCGTCCCAGATCGAAAATAATCGCCATCGTCTTTACCTCCCCCACTGGGTTGCAATCATCAAAACAGAGTCAATAGAACATCGCTTATACGCCATTTTCTTAACCGGATACCCTGCCCCCATCCCAGCCTGCGGGCAAGTTTTACTTGCATCGCAGCGGCAAATCCCTTAATGGTTATGACGTTACTTCAAGGACACACCTATGCACGCACCATTCTTCTTTGCTTTCTCGTTTATCAGGCCCGCTTGAGGGAAGGCCTGTCGTCGTGTGAACAGAAAGCAAAGACGAATCGAGCCTCCCCTAGCGGAGGCTTTTTTTTGCATTAATATCAATCGATTACTTGGATAGGGAACAATCATGGCAACGCTCGACGAGATCAGACAAGACATCACCCGGTTGGATCAGGAGCTGCTTGCCCTGCTGGCAAAACGCAAGACCCTCAGCATCGAGGTCGCCCGTGCCAAGCAAGCCAACCCGCGCCCCATCCGTGATCACCAGCGGGAGCAGGAGCTGCTGGTCGCCCTGATCCAGAAAGGGCGCGTGCTGGGGCTGGATGCCCAGTACATCACCCGTATCTATCACACCATCATCGAAGACTCTGTGCTCTCCCAGCAGGCCTATCTGCAGAGCCTGCTCAACCCGGAGCAGCAAGAGCCGATGACCAGCGTCGCCTATCTGGGGCCACGCGGTTCCTACTCCAGCCTCGCCGCCCGCAAATATCTGGCGCGCTACAAGGATCAGGTGATCGAGGTGAACTGCCAGAACTTCCGCGAAGTGCTGGATGCGGTGGAGTCAGGCCGCGCCGCCTTCGGTGTGCTACCCATCGAGAACACCAGCTCGGGCTCCATCAACGAAGTCTATGACGTGATGCAGCATACCAGCCTCTCCATCGTTGGTGAGCTCACCTACCCCATCGAGCACTGCATTCTCACCGCCGTGCCGACCGAGTTAAGCCGCATCAAGACCTTCTATGCCCACCCGCAGGTGTTTCAGCAGTGCTCCCACTATCTGAGCAAGCTGGAAGGAGCCCGTCACGAGATCTGCGACTCCTCCTCCAGCGCCATGATGAAGGTCAAAGAGCTGGCGAGCCCAGAGGCGGCAGCCATCGGCAGCGCCGCTGGTGGCGAGCTCTATGGCCTGGACGTGCTGGCCGAGCAGCTGGCCAACCAGAAAGAGAACTACAGTCGATTTATCGTGGTGGCGCGCAAGCCCATCGACGTGGCACCGCAGATCCCGGCCAAGACCACCCTCATCATGTCCACCTCCCAGAAACCGGGCTCGCTGGTGGAAGCGCTGCTGGTACTGCGCAACCACGAGATAAACATGACCAAACTGGAGTCCCGTCCGGTGCAGGGCAACCCGTGGGAAGAGATGTTCTACCTGGATGTCTCCGCCAACCTGCAGACCCCGGCGATGCAGGCAGCACTGGTGGAGCTGACCAAAATCACTCGCTATATCAAGGTGCTTGGCTGCTACCCGAGCGAGGATGTGAAACCCACCGCAGTGCCGCCGGTGCTGATGGGGAGCTAACCAGTCCACAACAACAAAAGGCGAGCACCCTGCTCGCCTTTTGTTGATGCCTGTTTTCAGGTCAGGCAATAACTCAGAACTGACCAGCCATCAGCTGATTGATGTTGTAGAGGGCGCGGGTATCGAGCTCCATCTCGGTGGCATAGGTGTTGCCGCGTGGATAAGAGGCCACCACCCGGGCACCGCGCACCACGCCTGCTACCGACACATCGAGCGAGTTGGAGGTCTGGGTCAAGTCACGATAGCTGCTCTGGCCGCGGACCTGCTGACCATTGAGCTGCTCGGCCAGCTCGCGATAAGCATCCATCTTTGAAGCGCGAATGGCTTGCAACATTTTCTCAGACTGGGAAGGGCCGGGCTGGATGTCGATCACCGCATACCCCACCGCCTTGAGCACCGGAAAATCATCGGGCTTGCCACCCTGGGTGTAATCCACGACCCGGTTACCACTGCAACCGGTGAGCAAGAGTGCCAACAGGCAACCAAACAGGATCTTCATGACTCGCTCCTCACGGGGTCAGATTGACCAGATGACCGCCCGGCCGCGCCTGGCTGTCACGCATCAGATAACCGCGATTGATCGATGCCCGACCAAACGAATTGTTGGCACCGAACAGATATTTTTGCGGGATCAGGCTCTGAGCCGTGGTCTCCACCATTTTGGTACGCATGTCGATGATGCGTGCGTTGACCAGGATCCCCTTGTTGTTGCGGCTGAAGGTGCCGACCAGAATGCGGGAGATGGGCAGGCGGGAAGAGAGCTCCTTGTAGTTGCGGCTCAAAACAAAGTCACCCTGTGGCGTCACCTTGATGCTACCGGTCAGCTTGAAGTCCACCACCACCTCGCCGCGGCGGTTGAGCTCGTAGATAAAGCTCTCCTCAATCTGCTGCCCCATCCAGTTGGTATCCTGCAGGGTATCGAGATCGACGAATGAGGCTACCGCGATGGGCTCGGTCAGGGTGGTCAGCGATTTGCGCTCCATCAGCTGATCGGTCATACGCGCCACCAGCCAGTTGAGCTCCATCCCCTGCGCCGCCTGGCGGGGGTCACCCAGATCCCGATTGATAGGGTCGGAGCCGCACCCGGTCAATGCCAGGGCGAGCGCCAACGCCGTGATGAGTTTGTTCATGGATACCTTTCCTGTATCTGCACCTGACTTATTATCGGACGCGCCGGACAAACCTTGAGCCGGGAATGAGGCATGATTCTTGCTGAAAGCTTCGCTGTTGAGCCAATCTCTGGCGGATGGTCAGAAAAACGTCATCGAACAACTGGTGTGATCCATGTCGGCCCGCCATGTCCTCTTCAAGAGAAGGGGCTACGAGTCGCCTAATCAAGGTATCTGTTATGAAATTACCGCTGCTGTTGACCCTGCTGCTGGCCAGCCTGAGCGCCCGCGCCGAGCTTATCGAAGCGCAGGGCAGCGCCGCCATTCTGGGGGGCGATGAGGTCTATGCCCGCGAGCAGGCGACCCGCGACGCCCTGCGTCAGGCGCTGCTGGCTAGCGGCGCGGCCGTTTCCAGCGTCCAGCGTCTGGAAAATGGCAGCCTGCGATCCGAGCAGATCCAGATCCGCTCCGGCGGCGACATTCGCCAGTACCGGCTCAAGCGGGAAGAGGTGCGCAACGGTCGCATGTATATCACGCTAGTGGCCGACATTCAGGCCGAGCGCCAGATCTGCCAGACCCAGCACTTCGCCAAGGATTTGACATTGGTCAGGCTACGCCTGCGCTACCCCGATCAGGCCAGCTATGGCGCCATGGACGACATGCCGGAAAATCTCTCGCGCCGGCTGTTCGAAACCCTCGCCAACGCACCGCAAGGGGTCGCGGTGCGCCAGTGGCTGGATGAAAACCTGCGCATTGATCCGCTCCACCTGCAACAGGGAGATCGCAGCGCCCTCGAAGAGATCAAGGCGCTTAGCCTGCGCACCGACAGCCAGTATCTGGTACTCGGCAGCATCGATGATCTCTCCATCGAGCCACAGGGCAACCAGCTGACCAGCTGGTATGAGGATCCCGTGCGCAACTTTCGCATGCAGCTCTACCTGTTCGACGGCATCAACGGCAGCCTGATCAACCGCAAGGTCTACGAAGGGCGCGCCACCTGGACCTTTGGCAAGCGGGATCAGGTGGGCAGCAGCAGCGGCCAGTTCTGGCAATCGAGCTACGGCCAAGAGGTCAACTACCAGTTGCAGCAAGCCGCTCAGGATCTGGTGGCCCAGCTTACCTGCGCCCCGGTCACCGCCCGGGTGGTCGGCCAGAACGAACGCGGCCCCTACATCAATCTGGGACGGCGCAACGGCGTCAAGCTCGGCGACCAGTTTCGCATCCAGCACAATGCCGACTTCATCGACCCTTACGGCAAGTCGCGCATGATGCGCAACCCGGCCGACGGTCTGTTCGAGGTGGTGCAGGTATTCGACGATGGCGCCATCATCAGCAGCCAGAACAAATATTCACCGTTCAACATCCAGAATGGGGATTTGGCAGTATTGGAATAACGGAGCAAGGGAGTTACCAGCGAATGGCATCTCCCGAGCTTCTCATTGGTATGGCTGACTAGCGGGTTGGTATCGGTCAGGTTCCCAGCACCTGACGCAGCCGCTCCTGCGCAACGCCTACCAGCAGGTCAGGCTGGAACTTGGAGATAAAGCGGTCACAGCCCACCTTCTTGACCATGGCTTCGTTGAAGTTGCCGCTCAGGGAGGTATTGAGGGTGATAAAGAGATCGGACATGCGCGGATCACTGCGCACCTCGTGGGTCAGCCGGTAGCCGTCCATCTCGGGCATCTCGGCATCGGTGATCATCAACAGGATCTCGTTGGTCACCTTCTTGCCTGCATCGCACCATCCCTTGAGCAGGGTCAGCGCCTGCAAGCCATCCTGGCACTCGATCACTTCCAGCCCCAGCTGACCAAGGGTCTCACGCACCTGGGTACGGGCTGTACTGGAGTCATCGACAATCAGCACCTTGCGACCATGCATTTCCGGCAGGATCTCCCGATCCAGCACCTCTTCGGAGATGCGGATGTCATAGGTGATGATCTCCGCCAGCACCTTCTCCACGTCGATGATCTCGACGATCTGATCGACCCCGTCTTCCGGGATGCGGGTGATGGCGGTGAGGTAGTTGGCACGCCCCGCAGAGCGCGGCGGTGGCAGGATATCCTTCCAGGTCATGTTGACGATATTGGCCACCTGCCCCACCAGAAAGCCCTGAATGGTACGGTTGTATTCGGTGATGATGAGGTTGGACTCGCTGTCGATGGGCATGGGGCGCATGCCGATAGCGCTGCGCAAGTTGATCACCGGAATAGAAGTACCACGGATATTGGCCACCCCGCTGATGTTGTGATGGGAGCCGGGCATCTTGCTGAGATGAGGTAATTTGACCACTTCCCGCACCTTGAAGACGTTGATGGCGAACATCTGGCGGGTGCCGAGACGAAACATCAACAACTCAAGGCGGTTTTCCCCTACCAGTTGAGTTCGTTGATCAACGGAATCCAATATACTCGCCATACGCTGATATCCATCTGATTATTAATCGACTCTAGTATAGAGGCAGCCAGCCAGGAAAGGCAGGCGCATTTTCAACCAGAGCAACCACCCAGATAAAAAAAGTGAGGCCGAAGCCTCACTTATCTCATTGATTTCAAAATCAATAACTACATACAGACTTCCAGCTGCCATCGGTGGCCTTGGGTTCACTGCTGGTCCACCAGTTGGCCTGCCACACCACCTTGTTGTGAGTGATGCGATCGCCAGCGTTGGCATGATCCCCTTGCGGCCAGGTCGGGTAAGCCTTGTAGGCCGCCGGATTGATGTTCTGGCTGCTGCAGGTCGCACCGCCCTCACCACCGCCCGAACCCAGTACGGCCTCCGGCAGGGTCGGGAACTCGGCCTTGAGACCCGCAGTCTGGCTGCCGCTGATGATGCGGATGCCACTCGGCACACCGGCTGCCGGCAGATAGTAGGTCATCGCCACTTCCACATCGCTGCCCGGCGTCCAGGCTTTCCAGGTCGGCAGCGTCAGAGCCACCTTGTGGAAATCCTTCTCGTTGGCAATCCCGTCAGAGTTCTGGTTGCCACCGCTCTCCACCACTTTCAGCCCCACCCCGCTCTGGTCAGTGATGGTGTCGGAGGTAGAGGTGGGTACCAGAAACTCGATGCGAGTGCCGCCCGGAATGGTCTGGGTCGAGTTGTTGGTGAGCTTCAGGGTCGGGTTGATCGGATAGTTGGAATCCCCTTCCTTGAAGCCGGAGAGGCTCACAGCGATGTCGAGCTGGGCAGTTGGCGCAGCCAGATCGTTCTGCTTGGTGTTGTACTTGGTCGCCTTGGCGAACTTGTCGTAGGCGAGCGTGGTCAGGGTATCCCCCATACCGTACTCTTTTTTCACCGGATCGTAGGCATAGTCACCCGCCATCTCCCAGAACATCACACCACCCAGACCACGATTGACGATGTAGTCCAGCTTGTGACCCATGGACTCCTCATCCTCGGTGGAGAGGAACACCTTCTTCTCCTCGTTCCACAACCAGGGGGCATGGGCCTTGTCGTCGTAGTAGCGGACATACTTGCCCTGCATCACGTGCGCCGGGTTGTTGGGATCCAGACCCCAGGCCTGACCGTAGCTCGGCATGGTGGTGATCCCCAAGTCGGCTGCGTGTTCCAGGTTCTTGGCATGCCACATGGGGATGGCGCCACCGCCGATCTCCTTGCCGTTCTTGTCCAGATCGTGCCAGATGTTGTCGATGCCGACCGCCCCGTTGCCGCACGGAATGGTGCTGCCACCGGTACCCGGCTGACAATCACTCTGACTCGGCAGGGCTGCCTTGCCGGCCAGGCCGTGAGTGCCACCGCTGACCCCTTGCCAGCCACGGGTGTAATAAGGCACACCCACGTTGATCTTGCCGGCCGCCAGTGCACCACGGAAGTAGTGAGCAGACCAGGCTGCGTTGAGGTAACCGATGCCACCAAACTCTTTCTGGGTGTAAACGCCCCACTGCGCCAGCTCGGCGTCAGCCTTGTTGTCAAACAGGGCGGCGTTGTGGCCGACAAAGTGGTTCCAGGCACCGTGGAAGTCGTAGGTCATCAGGTTGACATAGTCGAGATACTGGGTGACCTGGAAGTTCTCCATGCCGCGCAGCAGATAGGCGGAAGCTGGCGAGGCGATGGTCAGCATGTACTTGCGGCCATCCTCGCTGCCCGCCCTATCCAGCTTGCTGCGCAGGGTCTGCATCATCACCTTGTAGTTGGCAAACAGCTTGCTGCGGCACTGGTTGGAGAGCGGGAAGTCGTTGGGGTTGCCCGCATCCTTCATGGAGGTGGGGTATTCGTAGTCGATATCGACCCCGTCAAAACCGTACTGACGGATAAAACTCACCGCAGACGTGGCAAGCGCATTGATGCCATCTGTGTTGACCGAGCAGTCGCCCTTGGTGGTGGCGGTGTAGAAGCCGCGCGTATCGGCCCAGCCCCCGACCGAGATCAGGGTTTTCACGTCCGGATACTGCTTCTTGAACTTCGACAGCAGGTTGAAGTGCCCCTTGTAGGCGAACTCCGGATCCATCTCGGCTCCCGGCACGCCATCCCAGGTCATCTTGGTCGCCGAGTCATCCACCTTGATGGTGTGGCTCTGCTCGTCCACCGCCGCGAAGGCGTAGTTGATGTGGGTGATCTTGCTCCACGGAATGTCGCTCACCAGATAGGCGGGCAGGCCATTCTTGCCGGTGCGCCAAGAGGTGAAGTAGCCGATGACCCGGCGGGCATGGTCATCCCCCATGCACTCGTAGCCATCAGGACGATAGATCTGGCGAATGTCACAAGAGAGGTTGCCACCGGTGGGCGGCAGCGCGGCCTCCTCGACATTGACGGTCACCGCCGCCGACTCGCCGCTCAGATTGCTCTTGTCGGTGGCGACCAGCTTGAGGGCGGCACTGCCTTTGGCATCCGGCGTCCAGTTCACCTGCCAGGGGGCGGCATTGTCTTCTCCTACCCTCTTGCCATCGACAAACAGCTCGACTTTGGCCACATCGTTGTTGGCATCGGTGACGTTGCCGCTCACCGCCACGCTGCGACCCAGGGTCACCTTGGCACCGCTGGCCGGGCTGCTGATGCTCACCTTGGGCGCCTCTGGCGCTACCACGGCCGCAACGTTGAAGCTCGAATCAGCTTCGCTCAGAACCTTGCCATCCTTATCCAGCGCCCGCGCTTTCAGGGCGTGCGCCCCAACGCCCGCAGCACTCCAGCTGGCCCCCCAGGGCGAGGCGCTGGCCGTGGCGACCAGCTTGCCGTCGACAAGGTATTCGACCTTGACCAGCGCAGTGACCGGGCCACTCAGGGTCACCGCTAGCACCACGCTGGCCCCTTCGTTGAAACTGGCACCGGTAGCCGGTGAGCTGACGGCCACACCGAGCGCAGGTGGCGGCACTTCGCCGCCGTAGAGCTTCCAGGCATCCGCCCAGACCACCCCGACACCGGGTTCATAGTGATAGGGTGATGCCCCGCACCAGCCCGAGTAGGGGAACTCTTTGCATTCATAGAGGGCGCCGGCATTGCTGACGATATCACCGGCTTTGTAGGCAGTACCGGCCTTGTAGGCGGGATAAGCTGCCTGCGCCCAGGCGGGCATGGCAGCGATGGCCACCAGCACGGCAAGCCGGCTGGGCCTCAGGAACTGTTGCATATTGTTATCTTCCTTGTTTTGTCTTGGCATTGGTGACCAAGGCAAAGCACAAACGCAACCTGCGTGAAAGACGGGAGACTACCGGCCATGGACTCGCCGCACACAGCCTCTTCACCCGGGGAAACCCCGCTATCTGGATCATCGTCTGATCGGCAGACCGGAGGTTTTGCGTCCCGGCATTTCGACCGGTTTGCCCTTTACCTGGGTTCCGTGAGGAACAAGTCGAGTATAGGAATCAACCCGCAGTGTCTCAATCTTCATTCTCGAAGAAAAATATGTGGTTGCCAGCGGGATCACATTTCCCACCACGCCCATTGGTAAGTTTTTCATCAGTAATTTCAGAGTGTTAGCCAAGTCAAAAAACGCCGAATTGCGCTCATTTGTATCCCGGTAATGTGCGTTGGCTCACTGGTACGATATGCCGAAAATGTGACAATGCGCGCCCTTGGTCAGCGACCAAGGCTATGGAAACACTGGCAAAAATAAAAAAGGAACACTTATGAAAGGTACTCGCACCCTACTGTCTCTGGCTGTGGGGCTGGCCCTCGCTGCACCCGGCGCCCATGCCGCCTTCGTCTGTCCCACCGATCCGGCGCAACTCACCCCGATCCCGACCATTCAGGGAACAGGCTCAGGTAGCCAGTTCGCGACCGACACGGTGACCGACAAAAACGGTAATGTAACCGGCAAAATAAGCCCCGGGACCTTCAATGTTCGCGGTATCGTGACGGCGCTGGGCCAAAGTCTGACCAAGGGTTTCTATCTGACCGACCCGGTGGGTGATGGTAATCCGGAGACCTCCGATGGCATCTTTGTCTATCTGAACGACAAGGAGTTTGCGACTAACTATGCCGACATCAAACCGGGGGCAGAACTCTGCCTCGAAGCCAAAGTCGAGGAGTATTACGGCGGCACCCAGCTCAAGCCTACCTTCGAATCCAACAAAGCCCGCCTGCAGGTCACAGCACAAGGGCTGAATGTGCCGACCAGCATATTGCAGGTCAATGAAGGAGAGACGCTGGCACAGGCGCTCAATCGCCACGAAGGGATGCGGGTACGGCTCAACAGCAGCAGCGATCTCCATCTGACCCGCAACTACGGTTTCGACTACAAGGTTTATCGCAACAACGTCGAACTCTCACACAAGGCGCCGCTGCTCAAGCCGACCCAGATCCATGTTGCCAGCAGTCCGGAAGCGGTCGCTCTGGCAGCCAAAAATGGCAGCAACCGTCTGGTGGTCGAGTCTGATTACAAAGCGCCGGATGGCGTACTGCCCTGGTTCTCGGGCTGGGATGCCGATCAGGGCTATCTGCGTATCGGTGATCAACTGACCGGGCTGGAAGGGGTGATCGTCTACAACAAGGATGCCTTCCGTCTGGTGGTACCGAGCGATGTCACCCTGACTGCCGGTGCCCTGCTGCGCAGCCCTGAAGAGGATCGTCAAGACGCACCGGCTCACCTCTCTGGCAGCGATCTGCGGATCGGCAGCTTCAACGTGCTCAACTACTTCACCAGTCACTCCAGCATCGGCGGTGCACTTAATATCCTGTGCAAGGATCAGGCAGATGCCGACAGCACCAAAGGTTGCAACCGGGGTGCCAAGAGCCAGCCCGAGTTCGAGAAACAGCGCACCAAGATCGTCAATGCCATTACAGCAATGGATGCCGATCTGCTCGGCCTGATGGAGATGGAGAACAACGGCTTCGAGGATAACTCGGCCCTCCACAATCTGGTGACCCGCCTCAACGAACAGCAGAAGGATGCGAGCAAACACTACGCCTATGTACGTCTGCCGGTCACTGCCCTTACCGATGGCAAGTTCTTCGGCGGTGACGCCATCATGGTGGCGATGATCTACCGTCCTGCCCTGCTCACCCCCAGCGGAGATGCCAGCGTCATCAAGCTGCCGGAGCAGCGCTACACCACTGGTGGTGTGGCCAAGACAGCCGGTCAGCGCGACTCGCTGGTTCAGACCTTCACCCTCGCCAAGAGCAAGGAGCCGCTGACGCTGGTGGTCAACCACCTCAAATCCAAGGGGTCAGGCT
Source organism: Aeromonas sp. 600479 (assembly GCF_049175515.1). Lineage (NCBI taxonomy): Bacteria > Pseudomonadati > Pseudomonadota > Gammaproteobacteria > Aeromonadales > Aeromonadaceae > Aeromonas > Aeromonas sp. 600479. The sequence continues at coordinate 879 of NZ_JAAKVF010000013.1, read as the reverse complement.
GCTACGAAAATGGCGATGGCAAGACAGAACCGGCCGATCTGCAGGGCAAGTGCACCGAGTTCCGAGTCTCTGCCGCCAAGGTGCTGGGTGAAGCGGTCAGCAAACTGCCGGGCCAGGTGCTGCTGGTGGGCGACTTCAACTCCTACGCCAAGGAAGATCCGATCCGGGTACTGACCGACTACAACCCGGCCACCAGCGAGCGGAAGATCGTATCAGCCTCCCACACCTTTATCGGTGAGCAGTCCTATGAACAGCTCGGTCGCGAAGTGACTCGCAGCTACGGCCTGATCGATCTCAACGTCAAATTCAACAAGGAGAAAGCCATCTCCTACAGCTACGACGGGGAGCTGGGCACCCTGGACTACGCCCTCGCCAACCCGGCGCTGGCCAGCAAGGTGGCAGGTGTCGCCGACTGGCACATCAACTCCTTCGAGAGCTCCCTGTTCGAATACGGCAGCCAGTACACCGGCTCCCTGCTCAAGTCTGACAACCCCTTCAGTGCCTCCGACCATGATCCCATCATCGTCGACCTGAGACTGGAGAGCGATGCCACCAAACCGGACACTTCCTCAGGCGGTGGTGCACTGGGACTCGGCCTGCTGGCCCTGTTGCCACTGGCCTGGCGACGTCGCCGTTAACCACTGGCGTATCTGATAGTGCAAGCAAAGCTCGCGAGTCTCGCGGGCTTTTTCATTCAGGTCATTGGATTTACAAATGAAAGACGCGGACGTATGGAGAAAATAAATGATGGAGAAAACAAAAAAGCCACCGCGATGCGGTGGCCTTTTTGCTTCTTGTAACAAGAATTTGGTGGAGCTACGCGGGATCGAACCGCGGACCTCTTGCATGCCATGCAAGCGCTCTCCCAGCTGAGCTATA